>JAEEOY010000133.1 GCA_016284515.1 Kiritimatiellia bacterium
CAGTCGAGAAGGGCGTGCTGGACTTCAGAAACGGGATGTCGTTCACTGGCCCGCTGGAAATCGGCAGGCAGGGCGCGGTGACCGTGGAAATGACGCCGATGTACAGCGCTGCGCTTGAGCAGATCGCAGCCAAGCAGGAGGAATACGACGCAGAGGGCGACGAGCACCAGGTCGTCGTGCCGACTGTGGCCGACTTGCTGCTGGACAAGAAGGTGGAACTCTTCTCGGCTTCCGAGCTTTCGTTCGAGGAGGCGACGGACGATCTTTCGACATCGGTTTTCCTCACAGGCCCTGTTGTCGGCTATGCGCTTTCCAGCGAAGTCGTGGACGGACGCACGGTTGTATATGCGACAATCACAAACGTGGACAACATCGCGACTACGCGCAAGGTAACATCGTACATCGCGACCGACAACTACGTTGACCAGGACGGCGCGTGGTCGAACGGCCAGCCCGCCGACAACAGCTATGACGTCGGTATATTCACCGCAGACGGGATCATGCACATCTGGGGAAACAACAAAAGCCCTTATCAAGTCAACAACAGGAAGTTCGGCGATTTCGTCGTGCGTGGCTGCACTGCTAAGGTGATGTACGGCAATGCGCAGTTCCCCAACATCGGAGTGAAGCGAATTGCCGGAAACGGCACGTTGATGCTTGCTCGCGCGGGAATCGTGGGCAACGGGACAGTTGATATCGTTTCTGAAAAGACCGTAGATGTCGTTATTACTTGCGATGGCGTCTACGCCAACAATGATTCGTGGATCGGTGAAAACAACGACAATGCGACGGCAAGTACGACTGTAAACGGAGACGTCGTTACGTCAAACGGCTTCGTAGCGATTTGGCGCAACGTAACCTTAAACGGAAATCTCGTCATCTCGCCGTGGAGCGTGAACAGCTATGTCGGTGCATCTGCCGGCGACACGCTCAAGATCAACGGCGACCTGGTTCTCCTTGATGGAGCGACATTCGACTTCCAGTCGCACAACGTCACCTTCGGCGAAAATGCGCGCCTTGTGCTGATGGGCGGAACCGCGATCAACACGAACAGCCTTTCCGCATGGCCCGCGACCGTGATTGCGGGTGGAGTCTACACGTACGGCGCAGTGCCAGGCGCGTCCGAGTACACCATCGAGGGCGGAAGGCTCAACGTCGTGCCGCCGACTGATGGAACGTCCTTCGAGCTCAATGGCGTGACACTCGCTGACGGTGTAAACGCTGCCGACGTCGTCAAGGTCACCGGCACGCAGTACAACTGGAGCGTGGCATACGATTCCGCAAGCGGCAAGGTCGTTGCTACTGTGGGCGCTATGTACGATCCTGACGTGCCCAACTACTGGGTTGGCGGCGCGCAGACCATGTGGACAGATGCAGCGAACTGGTCGCGAGGAGTGCCGACGATTGACCAGACAGTGGAGTTCACGTACGACGCAGTGTGCTTCTACGACAAGAAGCAGGACATATTCGGAGAGGTCGGCAAGCTCGTCTTGAACGGACACAACGTCACCGTTGCCGCCAAGAACTACGACAAGCAGTACTGGGGCGGGCTCAGGATCGGAGGCTTCGACGACAACGAGACGGGTACGCTCAACATCTGGAAGGCGGGAATCTGGACCAAGAACAGCGCAGACTTGACTTTCCCTGCGACGATGAAACTCACTTTCGCCGGCACCGCGTCGGACTGCTGGCTGAGAGACGACCACGGCGACATATATGTCAACTGTCCTGTCGAAATGAAGGAGTCCAACTTCACGCTCAACCTCGACTACAACGTCCATCTCCAGGGCGGCGCGTCGGGTCCTGGCTGGATAACCGCCCGCAGCAAGGCAGACCGGCATGGCGGATGCAGGCTGTTAGGCGGCGACTGGACTGGCTTTACGGGTACGTACACGGGCAATGGAGAGGATAGGACGCGGTTCCTCGCCGACTTTACCGGAAGCGAGTCCGCAACGTGGACGTTCAACCAGTACATCCGCTTCGACCATGCTGACGGCGTTGTCAAGTTCGGCCAGGTCACCTTCAACAACGAGCGCCATATCGAGGTGATTGCCGGATCGACGCTCGTCATCGAAGTCGGCGGACTCAACGGCAACCCGTCGATCGGCAACGGAACTTGTTTCTACACAAACAACTCCGGAACGGAGTGGGCGGACAACTGGACGCAGGGATCGACTACCGTTACGGTCAAGAAGGTCGGTACGGGTACGATGACATGCGGTCTTGTAAGCAACGCGAACGTAGAGGTCTCGGAAGGCGTATGCGCGCTCGCATCGGGCGATGCGAATGTCAACGTGACCGTCCGCGAGGGAGCGACGCTGTACGCGACTACGAGCGTCACCGTCGGGAACGTTGTTCTCGACGAAGGCGCGAGCGTTAGGCTTACGACGCTTGAGAACACGCCTTTGATCACGGCCACCTCGGCGACTATTTCAGGTGCGACGATTGCGCTTGAGGACGGCATTGCGGACACGCTTTTGGGCCAGACCGACCCCAATTCGTACGAGATGCTTAAAGCGACCGGCGAGTTCAGCGGCGCACCAGACACAAAGGTGGTCGCCCCCTGCACGGAGCAGGGGTACGGGTGGTATGCAAGGGCATCCGGCAAAGCCCTTGTGCTGAAGCGCCGCAATCCCATCAAGGGATTCTATGTCAGAATCAGATAGTCATTGTCGTATGACCATGTCGATGTGTCGGCAACGGTACATCGACAGCTCGGTCTGACATGCCGTGAGGCAAAACATCCAGATAACAACAAGCCAGTCAAATGTTGAGACGTCTTTTCGCCACACTTCCAGCGATTCTCGCTGCGCTCCCGCTTGCGGCAGAGCTGCGAATCACCGAGATATGTCCGAGGCCCGAAACCCCGGACCCAAACGGAAAGGAATCCGGATGGGTGGAACTCTACAACGGCGGGGACGAGTCCGTCGACCTCGGCGACTACGAGCTTCAGCGGTTCAACCTCGGCAAAAAGGCCAGCGCCGGGAAATTCTCGAATCTGCCGGCGACAACGCTTGCGCCAGGCGAGTACTTCGTAGTCTACACAAGCGAAGAGTACGATAACGCCGAGGACATGGGCGGGGATGGCGTCACGGCCGCGGTCTACGACGGACTGTCCGTGGTCCCGTTCAAGGTAAACCCGAAGAAGTTCCCGATGGTCCGTCTGCTCAAGGGTGATGCGGTGCTGCAGACGGAATACGTGCCGGTCGACCTGAAGGACGACTGGTCGTATTGTTCGCGCCTTGTCATGCCGCACGCGACGAAAGGCGCGGCGAACGACGCGACAGGCGCCGTTGCCTACGGACCGAACATCGGACCTCTTTTCGGAGTGAAGCACAAGCTCTCCGTGTTCGATCCGCTGGCGCGTCCGAAGGTCGGCGAGGATTATGTCGTCTCGATTCCTGTCAATCCGCTGGACGATAAAGCAATCGAATCCGTCACGCTCCACTACATCTCGGGCGTCGGCAGTTCCGCGCAGACATACTCGGTCTCCATGGCGAAGGGTTCCTTCGACAAGAAGGGCGCGGGGCAATACTGGACGGCGACGATACCGGCCGCGAACCTGCCCGCCGCAGGCGGTTTGCTTAGGCTATGGACGACTATCGAGGAAGAAGGCGGAGCGACGTGGAGGAGTCCGTCGTTCCTCAATCCGGACGACGGCTTCCAGTATCTCGGCACGGTAGTCGAAAGCGCAGACCTAGAAGACGCCAAGCTCCAGACGTTTCACTGGTTCGTCGAGGGGAACAGCCTCGCGCAGATGGACGTCGACGCGGACAAGCAGGATCTTTCGCTTGTGCCATACAACGCACGCTGCGGCATCTTCGACTCGCAGACCGGCGCATACTACGACAACGTTCGCATAGACCTTCGTGGAAACACCTCTGGCGGGTTCCGCAAGAAGGCGCATGGACTCAGGTTCGCGAAGTGCCATCCGCTGACCTGCGTCAACCCTCTTGACGGCGAGAAGATCGAAGTGCGCAAGACCTCCTTCACGGCGGAGTACTGCGATCCCGCGTATGTGCGCCAGTCGCTTTCGTTCTGGCTTTTCCGGCAGGCTGGATGCAAGGTGCCGTTCCACTATCCGGCGAGGCTCAACCTCAACGGCGAATTCTACGAGCTTGCGTTCCACACGATACGATTCTCCGACGAGCTCATCGAGGACTACTACGGCCTAGACCCGAAGGGCTACGGATACAAGAACTCCGGATGTCTTCACTGGGGCAAGTCGTGGACCGACAATTCCGAGATATACAACTGGGTCGCCTGCGAGAAGAAGACGCCGGACGACGGCGACGAGACGAGCTGGAATGCGTATGTGCCGCTTCGCAACTGGGTGAAGTCCTTCAACAACGGCATGCAGGCTTCCGTCGACGACCAGCCGAGTGTGACGAAGGAAGTAGTGAAGACGTTCGACCTTCCCGCATGGATCAACTATCTCGCCGTTGCCAGGATCACGATGGAGACGGACGACACGTGGGCGAACCTCTCGACATACGGGGACGTCAACGGAACGGGAACGTGGATGCCGCTCGGATACGACATGAACCAGACGTGGGGCCACATCTATGCGACTATGTGGAACGGCGCGAAGCCGATGCGCCTCGCGGAGGAGGACAGCTTTAAGGCGCATCCGTTCTTCGGCGGACGCCGCGTGCTCTGCTATTTCGCGAATGGGCAGCGTTCGCATGCCGACAGCGAAAACTGGGCATGTGAGGCTATCTGGCAGTCGACGAAGTTCCGCCGAATGTACCTGCGTCGTCTCAGGACGATCATGGACACGCAGCTCATGCCTCCTGGGACGCCAAAGAGCTCGACGCCGTTCTGGCGCTATGTCGCGTCCGTCACGAACGCCACGTGGGAGTGCGCGAAGCTCGACTATGCGAAGTGGCGCGCCGACAAGAACAACCTTCCGGCCGGCAGCAGCGGAACTTTCTGGCTCGAAACGCCCATATACTGCTGGAACAAGGCGCTGTCGCATTCCGAGGGAGTCGCGGACCTTTGGGACAACTACGTCGTTCCGCGCCGTCGCCATCTGTTCGAGACGCATTCAGTCAAGAACACGGCGTGGCAGATCGGATACGGCGAGGGGCTTAACGCCGGCATACCCGATGCTCAGAGCTCGATTGCCGCGCTCGCTCCGAAGCTGTCGTTCGTCAAGACCGGCGATGGCGTACTGGAGATATCCAATGAAAACGACGAGGCTGTCGATCTCAGCGGATGGAAGCTGTCGGGTGCGGTCGACTGGACGCTTCCCGGCGGAACTGTCGTCGACATGCATGACAAGGCGTATATAGTAGCCGACCGCGCAGCGTATGTAAAGGCGAACGAGGCAAAGCTTGCCGACCAGCTGATCGTTGGCAATGCGAAATTCGTCGAAGGCGAGGACGTCGTGTATGTCGTCCCAGCGTCGGTGGGCAATGCAGACGGCACGGTCGATCTCGAAGACGACGGAGAGGTGTGGTTCAACGGACGTGGCCCCGTGAACGGAACGTGGTCCGTCGGCGGCGACTGTCCGCTGGCGGTCGATTCCGAGTCGCTTGCAGACAAGACCGACTTTTTGCTCGACGCTTCTGCCGTCTCAACTGGCGGGAAGGGCGTGCGGATAGAGACCGTCGTCGTTCAGGAGACGCCTGTCGACGCGTCCGAACTGCCGTCGGCCTCCACGCTCGCAATGCCGCGCGCCTGCGTGGTTCTTGCCCAGGACGGCGGAAGCCTATGGTTCCATCTTCTCGCGCGCGACGGATGGCACAGGCTTTCGGCTCCGCGCCTCGCGCCGTGCCTTGGCGTTGCGTATGCGATGCGCATGGATGTCGACTGCGTGAACATGGAATTGTCCGTCTCGGTACTTTCCGGCGGCGAATGGGAGCTGCTTTCGGATATGTCAGGCGCGACGTCGTTCAGGATTCTCGGCAGTTCGCGAGACATCCGGGGAGTCGATTTCGCGGGTAAAGGACGTGTCGACAGGCTTGCTGGATACGAGCTTCCTCCCGCACCTGACCACAGGCCGAAATTCCTCATAAGGCTCAGATAGAGCCCTCTGGCGCTATACCCCTGAAGGGGAATAGATTTTGCCTGTCAGAAGCGGTATAATATACGCGTAACATTCGAATATTATTCCGGAAAGGATAGGTGACGTAAATGATTCTGGCAGTGGCAGCTTTGCTTGCTTCGCTACTCGCGGCGGATGCGCCGCGGGCGACGGAAGGGCATGTAGCCGCGATCGAAGGCGTGGTCATTCGTGTCCAGCCGGTGCGCGGGACGGGAGAAGGTCCGCTGTCTCGGCTTCTCCTGTCGACTGTGGACGGACTCTGCGCAGTCTCCGTGCCAGGCGAGCCTGACGAATGGAGCAGCTATGTGGATGCAGAGATTGAGATATCCGGGGTCATGACCGGTCTTGAGTTCTGCGTGTCCTCCGAGGCCGACGTGCAGATACTCAAGTATCCGCCGACCGACCCCGACGCGCTTGTCGACGCACTTCCCGCCGGGGAGATGGTCCGCCGTGCAATGATGAGGCGCCAGTCCGAACTTGATCGCATTGCTCGCCGCAGGCGCATCGTCGCGACGTCGGTTGCTTTCGTCGTCGGACTTTTGGTGCTGTCCGTCCTTGCGTATTTCATATTCCGCAGCCGGAGGAAGGCGAGGTTCCTTATGAACAGGCTCGCCTCCGAGCGTCGCAGAACCGGAAAGCTTCACGAGAGCATCGAGCAGCAGCTATCCGGCTCCAGGTATCTGCTTGAAACGGCGCAGGAGTGCGGCGAGGGCACGCCTAAGGAAGTGTCTGAAACGATGAGTACCGTAATCGACGCCCTGTCGGACATAAACAGAAAGGTCCACAGGAATACTGCGCTTCGGATTCCGGTGGAAGAAATGAGGAGGCCAAAATGACAAATGTTGCGATCATCGACGACCACGACCTGCTTCGCTTCGGTCTCAAGACCGTTCTGGCGCACTCCGGCGACCTCAAGTTTGTCGGCGAGCGTCCCAACGGCGAAGACGCATCTGCGTTCCTCAAGGAAGTCGGCGCCGACGTTGTTGTCCTTGACCTCAGGATGCCAGTGGTCGACGGTCTTGCCGCGCTGGAGGACATCCGTGCAAACGCGCCGGAGGTCAAGGTTCTCGTGCTGACCACCAGCGACGTCGAGGAGGATATTCTCGCCGTGCACAGAATCGGCGTCGACGGATACGCGCTTAAGACGCTTTCGCCGAGGGAGATTGTCGACGCCATAAGGTCCGTCGTGCGCGGTGAGGGCTTCCTTTCGAAGGAGGTGAAGGCTGTTCTCGATTCACACGACTCGTCTGACGAGCTGTCGGCGAGGGAGCGCGAGATTCTCTCGCTCATGGCAAAGGGTCTTTCCAACCAGGACATCGGCAGGATGCTGGGCATCGCGGCCGACACGGTGAAGAAGCATCTCAGGCACATATACGAAAAGATGAACGTTGCCGACCGGGCGGAGGCTGTCGCGCGAGCGTTCGAGAAGGGGCTTCTCAAGGTGGCGCTCGCCGCCGCCGCCGCGGCTTTCGCGCTCGCCGCGAACGCGGACATTCCGAGTCCGATCTTCGGCGACGCATACACGGCTGACCCCGCGCCGCTCGTGTCGGGAGGGCGGATGTATCTCTACGCCGGGCACGATGCCGACGACGCGGACAGTTTCAAGATGCCCGACTGGCTGTGCTACTCCACGGCGGACGGTACGAACTGGGTCTCGCACGGCGTCGTCGCGAGCCCGACGAACTATTCGTGGGCGGCAGAAAACATCGCATGGGCGGCACAGTGCGTCGAACGCGGCGGAAAGTTCTACCTCTACACATCAGGCAGGAGTAAAAACGGCGTGCGGTCGATCGGCGTAATGGAATCAGACTCGCCTACCGGTCCGTTCAAGGATCCGATAGGGCGTCCGCTCGTCGCGCGCACGAACGGCGACATTGATCCGACTGTGTTCATCGACGACGACGGGAAGGCCTATCTGTACTGGGGCCTGGCGGAGCTGTACATCGCTCGCCTTAACGACGACATGGTTTCCTTCGATCCCTCGTTCGGCACTGACGGGCTACTCGTCCCCGGACGCCCGAGGTACTATCACTCCGGTCCGTGGGTCTGGAAGCGCGGCGGAAAGTACTACATGGCGTATTCCTCGCGCAAAATACCCGTCGGCGTCGCGTACGCGACAGCCGATGCGCCAGAGGGTCCGTGGACATTCGTTGACTGGTTCGTCCAGGCGGACGTGCGCTCTCCATCCATCCAGGTCGGCCTCGCCGATTTCCTCGGGAAGAGCTGGATATTCGGGTACAACTACGAACTGTACGCGGAGCGCACCCCTGCGCCGCGTCCACATCGCGAGCGTAGGAGCGTGTGGATGCTTCCGATGGAATACGGTGCCGACGGGCGCATCAAGGAGGTCACGTGGTGAAACACATTGTTGTATCTGTCTGCATGGCGCTGGCCGTGCGCGGCGCATTTGCCGCGGTGCCGATTCCGAAAGCCGAGTTCCTGCCAGCTGCGGACGTGCGCGTCAAGGCTGGTCCGTCGCGCGATGCCGCGGCGGCGGCGCGGAAGAAACTTTTCGCCGTGCGCCCTGAAGAGCTTGTGTTTCCCTTCCGCCGAGCGGCATCGCTGCCTGCGAAGTGCAATCCGTCCGCCGGCAGTGAGGGGAAGTCACGCGAGACAGAAGGTCGCGAGCTTGGGTTCTACCTCAGCGCTATGAGCGCACTCTGCGTCGATGGAAAGGACGATGCGGCTCGGGACCGGGTGGATTACGTCGTCGAGGAACTGTTTGGGTGCGCCTGCGCAAGCAAGTCGAGACGGAAGCGCTATTTCATGACCGTTCCCGAGGCGGAGGCGTTCAAGGACGAGTGTCCGGACTTTCCAGTGCGCACCGCCTATCGTGTGCTCGAGGGGCTGATCGACGCGAACCGCCTCGCAGGGAACGAGCGAGCGTTCTGGCTGGCGAGGGACTGGGTGGACTGGTTCCGCGACGAGTGGTGGAAGAAGTCGGATGATGCCAAGGCCCGCGACGCCCGGCGCGCGAAGTGGCTTGAGGGCGACTGGGCTGGACTCAATCGCGCCTTCGTGGACATCTACAGGTCGTTTGGCGTCGTGAACTATTTCAACGACGGATGGAACATCTTCTGCAGGACGCCGTATTTCGACGCCTTGAGGAAAGGCGAGTACAACTTCGCGGCCGAGTCGGCAGAGGTCATGTCCGCGAAGATGGAAGGCGTCTACATGCGTCATCTCGCCACGGGTTGGGAGGAACTGCGCAAGGCGACGTTCGCATATCTGGACTACGCACGCAAGACGCCGAAATACGGGGCAGACAGCGACGAGGCGACGTTCGACCTTATGTCTCTCGCGGCGCGTGCGTTCGAAGAGGAGCCGTCCGCGCAGCTGATGGACTTCATCGACGCAAAAGCCGCCGTGCTGACGAAACGTTCAGGCGCGTCGCAGCGGATAGGTCCAGCCGACGTCCATGCCGTGCATCCGGCGCGCTACGCCTACTCGACAAGTCCGCAGACCGTTTGGATAAACCAGTACCTGCCGTCGGTCGCAGTTTTCCGCGAGAAGCGCCTTGGGCTCGTGGCGGACCCCGGCGGGACTTCTGGCGCCGCTGTGACTTACACTTTACGAACGAAGGGTCGCAGCATGCGGCAGTGCTTCCGCTTTAGATCTTTGAAAGGGGCGAGGCCGCGCGTTTCCGTGAACGGATCCCCGGTTCAGGTAAAAGCATGTGCGGACGGTTACGTCGAGCTTGTGCGCGACTGGAGCGACGGCGACACGATATCTGTATACACTAGGTAACGCCAGATTTCCGACAAGGGAGCAGATTTCCATGGTAAAGACACTGTCATTATTCGTTTGCTCAGTCGCCGCCGCCATGTGCGCCGCGGCACAGAAGTGCGCGCCGTTCGCTCCGGGCGAGGTGTCGCTCGGGGAGGACGGTCCGTTCGCGGCGGCAGCCCGGATCAACAGCGAATATCTTCTCAAGGAGCTCGATCCCGCGCGCCTCGTGGCGGAGTTCAGAAGGCAGGCGGGGCTTCCGCGCAAGGCTGACCGCTATGGCGGATGGGAGGCTAACCAGGGCGCCGGGCATGCCGCCGGGCACTGCCTGAGCGCGTTGTCGCTCCTTTACGCCCGCACGAAGGACCACGAGGCAAAGCGCAGGGTGGATTACATTGTTGAGGAGCTCTGGGAGTGCCAGCTTGCGAACAAGGACGGATACTGCCTGCCGGTCCCGAAGGACAAGGTGTGGGACAAAGTCAAGGCGGGCGATTTCTCGGCGGGCGAGTTCGACGTATGCCGCTGGTGGCGTCCGCTCTACACCCTCGACAAGGTGATGCGCGGACTCCGCGACGCGCACCGCGCGGCCGGAAGCGCCAAGGCGCTCGAGGTGGAACGCCGGCTCGCCGACTGGCTGCTTGGCGTCGTCGCGAAGCTGGACGACGCGCAGATGCAGAAGCTTCTTGTCTCGGAATGGGGCGAGCTGAACGGGACTCTCGCGGATCTCTACGCCGACACGAAGGAAAAACGATACCTCGACGCCGCGAAGTCGAAGTTCTTCGACAAAAGGGCGTTCGAGCCGCTGTCTCGCGGCGAGGACAGGCTCGACGGCGCCTCGGCTCGCGCGATGAGCGAGAAGGCCGCTGGCCTTGCGCGCGTCGGACTTGTCGACGGAAACGCAGGCACGGTAAAGGCGGCACGGACGTTCTGGGACGCAGTTGCTGGGAGCCGTGTCTTCCCCACTGGCGCGTTCGGCAACCGCGAGCGCTTCTTCCCGCAGAAGGACGCAGAGCGCAACCTAGGCAACGAGTGCGGCGAGATGTGCGCTGTATGCGCCATGCTAAGAACATCCGCAAGCCTGTTCTGTGAAGATCCGACATCGGACAAGATGGACTACGTGGAGCGTGCTCTCGTCAACTGCGTGCTGTCCGGCGTTGGGCGCAAGGGTGGCGAGTTCCTGTTCTATCAGAGCCTAAAGCCCGTCGCGGAGAAGGCGTTTTCGCATGGACACCATGTCTGGACGTGCTGCGTGGGCGAAGGTGTCGAGGCTCCCGAAAGATTTGCGGAGTCCGCATACTTCCGCAGCGGATCAAGCATCTGGGTCAACCTGTTCATCGATTCTTCCGTCGAATGGCGTTCGAAAGGAGTCGTCCTGACGCAGAGGACGAAGTTTCCGGAAAGCGACAAGACGACGATTTCCATTGCGTGCAAGGAGCCTGTGAAATTCAAAATGCTGATAAGAAAGCCGGCTTGGTGCTCCGCTCCCGCGCTCAATGTTTGCGGAGCCCCGAAATCGTCGTCGGCCGGCGCCGATGGATACATCGTCGTCGACCGGACGTGGTCCGACGGCGATACTGTCGTGCTGGATTTTCCGATGAAGTCGCGTTGCGAAACGTATGCAGACGGAAAGTTCGCCGCCTTCGCGAAGGGCCCTCAGATTCTCGCCGGTATTACGGAGCCTGAGTTCGGGAAGGAGGATTTCGCTAAGAGCCGCTGGGGAGACAATCCACACACGGCACCGGGCGGTACGGACGAGCCCGCGCGCGCTGTGCTTGCATCCGGCGGAACGCCAAGACCGCCCGCGGGAATGAATTTCATGCCGTTGTGGAAAGTCTACGAAGAACACTACACGGTCCTCTTCCCGGTGTGCGCGGCCGCCGAATTCCAGAAGCGAGAGAACGCGCGGCGCGATGCTGAAAAGGCCCTTGCGGCGCGCAAGGCAAGCGTCGTAGACCAGGTCGTCATCGGATGGTGGCCCGACGAGGAGGCGCACAGATGGAACGGCGCTCACGACACTGTCGGCGAAAACCGCGGAAGAAAGTTCCGCCACGCCCCTGGCGAGAGCGGAAGGTTCATGTACGAACTCGCGGTTGACCCGAATGCGAAGCAGTACGTCGAGGCGACGTTCTGGGGAGACGACAACGGCAGGACTTTCGAGCTGTGCGTCGACTGGAAGGTCATAGCGACGATCTCGCTCGAAAGGAAGCATCCGGGGCAGTTCTTCACCGAGCGCTTTGAGATACCGAGGGAGCTCACCGCAGGCAAGGAGCGCGTGATGGTATGCTTCCGTGGGAAGAAGGGCACAACGTGGACCGGCGCCGTCTTTTCTCTCGCAATTGTCAAGTAACCAAAAAAAGGAAAAGAAAATGAAAAAATCAGGCATCAGCATGTTGGCCGCCGCACTTGCGGCCGGAGTCGCGATATCGGCTGTGGCGGAGGGCAATTCCGTCGCCCTCAAGGCCGACGCGAAAAACATAAAGTACGACCCTATGATCTTTGGCTCGTTCCTCGAGCATTTCGACAACCAGGTGTACGGAGGCGTCTTCGACCCGAAGTCGCCGCTCGCCGACGAGGATGGATTCCGCAAGGACGTCATCGCCGCGCTCAAGCGCATCAAGCTGCCAGTCGTCCGCTGGCCGGGCGGCTGCTTCGTGTCGGCCTACCACTGGCAGGATGGAGTGGGCCCTAACCGCGAGCCGACGTACGACAAGGCTTGGTTCGTCGAGGAGCCCAACACGTTCGGCACCGACGAGTACGTCAAGTGGTGCCGCAAGGTTGGATGCGAGCCGTACATCTGCACAAACGCGGGAACTGGCACGCCTGAGGAGATGAGCGACTGGGTTGAATACTGCAACCAGACGATGGGCAAGTTCGCGAAGATGCGCGAGCGCAACGGACACAAGGAACCGTACAACATCAAGTACTGGAGCGTCGGCAACGAGAACTGGGGCGGACACGAGACGGGAGCGAAGACCGTCGGCGAGTGGGGCCCGCTAGTGCGCGAGAGCTCGAAGATGATGCGCGCGGCCGACATCAGGACGAAGCTTCTCGCCGCAGCAACGCCTAACGAGAAGTGGACGCTTCCGCTTCTCAGGGAGGCCGGCTATCTTCTCGACTACGTCTGCATCCACCATTACGGACAGATTCTCGCCGTCAAGTACAATCCGACCGACTACGTCGGCGCGATGATGCTCACCGACAACGCCGAGAACAACATTCGCGCAGTGCGCGGAATACTCGACAAGGCCCGCCTCGGCGGAGGGCGCGTAAAGATTGCATACGACGAGTGGAACCTGCGCGGATGGCACCATCCGTGGCACGGCGACTTCCGCCGCGGAATGGACGTTGGCGCGCGCAGGAGGAACGACACGCACTCGACCTATACGATGGCCGACGCGGTCTACACGGCCTGCCAGCTCAATTCGTTCATGCGCAACGGCGACATCGTCGGCATGGCGTGCTTCGCGCCCGTCGTGAACACCACCGGCTTCATCTTCGTCCACGACAAGGGAATCGTGAAGCGCACCACGTACCACGTCTACGACATGTACGTGAACGAGCTTCTCCCCGAGGTCGCGCCTTGCGCGGTCGAATGCGAGAGGCTCAACGGATGGCGCGCCTCGACCGGCATGATCGACGCCGTCGTCACGACGGATGCTGCTCGCTCTTCATATCGCATTGCGATCTGCAACAAGAGCCCCGACGCTGCGCAGAAGGTGCGCATCGACTTCGCATCCCTCGGGAAGAGCGCCCCTGCGAAGATCAAGGCCAAAGTGCTTGTCGGCGACTCCAAGGATGCGTTCAACTCGCCCGAGAAGCCCGACCGCGTAGTGCCTTCCGAGGCCGAGCTTGCGGTTTCCGACGGCTGCGTGGAACTGCCGGCCCACTCCGTTGCGGTCATCGCAGTAGACTGATACTCTGCTATGGATGCATAGCCACCAGCGTTCGCGGCGGATTCGCCGCGAACGTTTTGCATGCATAGCAAGTACCGCGGCACATCTGCCGCGCGAAATGGTATAATGTATCAGCACTAGTAATAAAGATTTCAAACATTATGTCAGAATCAACAACAGAACCTCTTGCGGCGAGGATGCGTCCGAGGACGATCGACGAAGTCGTCGGTCAGGACCACATTCTCGGCGAGGGGAAGCTGCTGCGCCGCGTCATCGAGGCGGACAGGCTCACGAACATAATCCTGTACGGACCTCCCGGCTGCGGGAAGACAACGCTTGCCGAGGTCGTCGCGAAGACGACGAAGCGCAACTTCGTGCGGCTTTCGGGCGTCCTTTCCGGTGTTGCCGACATCCGCAAGATATGCGAAAGGGCGCGCGACGAGCTGGGCGGAAGGGGAACTATCCTCTTCATCGACGAGATACACCGCTTCAACAAGTCGCAGCAGGACGTTCTCCTGCCGTACGTCGAGGACGGGACTGTCGTCCTCATCGGCGCGACGACGCACAACCCGAACTTCTTCATCAACACGCCGCTCACCTCTCGCTCGCTTGTCTTCGAACTGCACGCGCTTTCTCCGGACGACGTAGCGAAGCTTTTGGAAAGGGCGCTGTCGGACAAGGAAAGGGGATACGGCGCTACGCCGAGCGAGCTCGACTTCGAGGCGCGCGATTTCCTCGCGGCGATATGCGACGGCGATGCGCGCCATGCGCTCACGGCGCTCGAGATAGCGATGCGGTCTACGCCGAAGGGGGAGGATGGCGTTGTGCATCTTACGCTTGAGGTCATCCAGGAATGCGTCCAGCGGCGTCAGGTGAGGTATGACAAGAAGGAAGACGGACACTACGACACGATTTCGGCGTTCATCAAGTCGATAAGGGGATCAGACCCCGACGCGGCTATATACTGGCTTGGCAAGATGCTCACGGCGGGGGAGGATCCGAGGTTCATCGCGCGCCGCCTCGTGATATCGGCGAGCGAGGACATCGGCAACGCAGACCCCCGCGGCATATCCGTCGCGGTCGCGGCGATGCAGGCGTGCGAATTCGTCGGAATGCCCGAGTGCGCGCTCAACCTCGCGCAGGCGACGACCTATCTTGCGACGGCTCCCAAGTCGAACGCGAGCTGCATGGCGATATCCGAGGCGATGGCCGATGTCGAGTCCGGTGCCGTCCAGCCCGTCCCCGAGCATCTCAAGAACAAGCACGTCAAGGCGATAGGGAGCGCGGAGGTGACGGAGTACAAGTATCCGCACAATTTCGCAAACCATTTCGTGAAGCAGGAGTACATGTCCGTTCCGAAGAAGTACTACCGCCCGACAGACCAGGGCTACGAGGCCACGATTGCAAAGCGCATGTCCACGCTTGCGAATTGAGCGCAGCCAAATTTGATATAATGTGCGCATGACGAAAAAAACGAGATGCACGGCGTGTGGCGGAGCGAGCAAGGATCCGTTCGGGGAACTTTCCAGCGACGGCAGGTTGCCGCAGGGACTGAGGCAACGGTTCCCCGACAGAGTTCTTGTCATGACCACGGACAGTTGCTTTGAGCGCTGTCCGCATTGCACGAGAAAGTTCATTCTCGGCCGTTCGCCGGTAGTTGATTCGCCGGAGCGGCTCGCAGCATGCGTCGACTACGTCAAGCGCCATCCGAAGGTGCGCGACGTTCTGCTTTCCGGTGGGGATGTACTTACGCTCTCCGACGCCAAGGTTGCACGCCTCGTCGAGGCGTTCGCCTCGCTCGACCAGATTGACGTGGTCCGCATCTGCACCCGAGCGCCCGTGGCGAAACCTTCGCGTGTCACGGATGCATTGGCGCGGCTTCTCGCGAAGAAGGGCAGGGGCAAGGTGTGGGCGAATGTTCATGTCAACACGGCGGCGGAGGCGCAGAAGGCGCGAGAGGCTGCTGCGCGGCTCGTGGATCGCGGCATTCCCGTCTCTTCGCAGACTGTGCTCCTGAGGGGAGTCAACGACACTCCGCGCAAGATGCTCGCGCTGCTCCGTGCTCTTTCAGCCGCGCGGATACGTCCGTACTATGTGTTCCAATGCGATCCGGTAGACGGACTCGTCCAGCGCTTCGGAGTTCCTCTTGCAAAGGCGAAGGAGATCGAATCCTACTGCGCCGAGCGCATAGGGGGGCTTTCCCTTCCGCGCTTTGTCGCCGACCTCCCCGGTTCGCGGCGCAAGACCCCTCTCGATTTGCTTTAGCGCCTGCGGGAATGCGGGAAGTTTGTCTTGTCCGCCATACCAGCCGCGCCAATATGGTATAATGTCGGAATATGAATCAGGCAGAGCTTCTTTCCCCCGCAGGGGACTTCGAGACGGCGCTTGCGGCGTTTGACGCGGGCGCGGATGCCGTCTATTGCGGACTTACCGACTTTTCCGCTCGCGCTTTCGCGAAGAACTTCGACTTTACCACGCTTTCAAGCCTCGTGCGCCTTGCGCGCAAGAGGGGCAAGAAGGTGTACGTCACATTCAACACGGTCCTTGACGAGGACGCGCTCGAGGAGGCCGCGCGAGAGCTCTCTAAGCTCGCCGACATCGGCCCCGACGGAATCATCGTCCAGGACCTCGGCGTTGCACGCCTCTGCCGCCGTCACTTCCCGGAGCTCCAGCTCCACGCATCCACCCAGCTCGTCGCGCACAACCTCGAAGGCGTCCTCGCGCTCGGCGAGCTCGGCTTTACGCGCGTCGTCCTCGCACGCGAGCTCTCGCTCGCGGAGATAGCGTCCATAGCGAAGCGCTGCGGAGGCATCGAGCTAGAGTGCTTCATCCACGGGGCGCTGTGCTACTCGCTTTCCGGACTCTGTCTCTACGGTGCGATGGAAAAGGGCAGAAGCGGCAACCGCGGAAAGTGCCCCTACTGCTGCCGCATGGCCCACTCCGCGACCAGCAACGCTCCGCGAAATGCAAACCACGAGTCGCTCTTTTATCCCTTCTCGATGAAGGACCTGCGGCTCGGTGAGGATGCGAGGAAACTTGTCGAAGCAGGCGTCGCGTCGCTCAAGATCGAGGGCCGCATGAAGTCAGCGCTATATGTCGCAAGCGTAACTCGGCACTATCGTGAGATACTTGACGGATCGAAGCGTACCGTCACGAACTCAGACCTGGAAACCGTGTTCTCGCGAAGGACGACGGAACTGTACTTCAACGGAAGCGACTCGCCGTCGCCAATCGACTCCGACTCGCTCGGACACCTCGGCACGCCGGTCGGAACCGTCAAGCGCGTGACGCGCGACCGCGAAGGGCGCTGCTGGCTCAGGTTCCACACGGCGCGCGCGCTAGAAGTGCACGACGGACTCCAGTTCGACTCGATGGCCGACGGACGCCACCTCGGGCTCGGAATCCGCGAAATGCGCCAGGCGATCTCCCGCACACCGGTCTTCGAGGTTTCCGCCGGGACGGACGTCGAGATCGAGGTCCCAGAAGACTTCCCCGTCAAGACCGGCGAGCGCGTCTACTGCTCGATGTCCAACGCCGTCAAGCGCATGTTCCCCGCGAGCGCGTACCGTCCGAGCGACTATCCCGGCACGAAGACGCTCGATGTCCGCGTTACGATCGAGCCAGAGGCTATATCAGCCTTCGCGAAGTGCGGCGGAATCGAAGTCGAGGCATCCGAGCGCGGCACATTTGCCGCGGCGAAGAGTCCGGAAAAGACATACGCCGCCGTCGAGAAGGCGTTCTCAAAGCTTGGCGAGACGGACTACTCTCTCGGCTCGCTCAACCTTGTCGACACAGACCGACTCTTTGCTCCGATGGGCATCCTCAACGACCTTCGCCGCGATCTCGTCGAAAAGCTCGACGACGCGCGTTCGAGGTCCGTCGCAGACCGCGCCGAAAAGGCTCTGTCTGAAGACGAGTCACCGAGCGCGGCAGATGCGCCGCGCCGCAGGACGGTTAAGGTTAGGCTAGACCAGAAGGTGCCGGGAGGCGAATGGGACGAGGTGATCGTCGCGGTGAGTGAGAACTCTGCCGGTTCGCTGAACGGCAATCAAACAATCGAACAATTCAAACAGTCAAACAATGTCCGCCTTGCGATGCCGGTCTACACGCACGAAGCCGACTTGA
Organism: Kiritimatiellia bacterium; assembly: GCA_016284515.1. GTDB lineage: Bacteria > Verrucomicrobiota > Kiritimatiellia > RFP12 > UBA1067 > UBA1067. The sequence goes on from JAEEOY010000133.1 coordinate 17,794, forward strand.
ACAAGCTGCGGGTCATGGTGAAGCATCTGAAGCGCGAGGGCTTCGAGAAGTGGGAGGCAAGCGACCTCGCGACGCTGAAGATTCTGAAGGCGGCGGGGATCACGGACATAACGGCCGACTGGACTCTCTACGCCTTCAACTCGCAGGCACTCGCGTCGATTGCGGAGCTTGGCGTGAAGCGCTTTGTGGCGAGTCCGGAGAACACGCGCGAGAACCTGCAGTATCTCGCCGAGAGCGGATACGACGTCGAGTTCCTCGCGCAGCAGTCGACGCCGCTATTTGTGTCGCTCACAAAGCCGGGCGATCAGGACGAGCTTGCGGTTTTCGAGCGCGACGGACTGTGGGTGACAACGAAGCGCGTCCCCCGCACATTTGATCTTCCCGAAGGCGTCTCTACTCGAATCGACCTCTCGTGGGATTCGTTGTGATATCCTGGGTGCGATTTTAATTCATTGAACAATTGTTGGCTCATCGAAAGAGCCAAATTGTTGCGGTTCGCAATCGCAACTGCGCCTTTGCGCATTTGCCAGAATTTGGTATAATATATATAGGTAATGAAATAACTGTTTGATTCTTGCAGGAGGAACTGGCATGGAATTCAAGGAGCTGCTTACGGCGTTCGCCGCGAAATACGGCATTGAAGGGCTCGACGGCGCGGATGGCGTCGCGGAGCTTGAAGTCGACGGCATCCGCGTGGAGCTGCTGGAAGATCCGTCGACGCGAAGCCTGATCGCCTGCGCCGAGATCGGGCTTCCTCCGCCCGACGCGAACGGCGCGTTCGGATCCATGATGCTCAAGGCCAACTTCCTCCTGCGCGCGACGGACGGCGCGACGCTCTGCCAGAATCCGGAGTCCGATGCGTACGCCCTGGTGCGTCTGTTCCCGCTGGCGCTCACGGATTGCGAATCGCTCGCCGCGGGACTCGAATCGCTCGTCAACCAGTCGGAGAACTGGCGCAAGGCGCTTGCGGGCCTGCGCGAGGCCGAGTCCGCGCGCACCGAGGCCCAGGAAGTGGACAACTCCCACCAAGACATGCTCTCAAACGGGTTTTTCCATGTGTAACCTTTTCGCGCAAAGGAATATCCGGAGATGGCGGCGAACCTCGCGCGCCTGGACAGCACGATGACGTCGGGCATCTCCATGGCGGACACTTGATGCAGGTGTAGGGGTAAAAGGTTGAAGGTTGAAGTTTAATGCTGGGGCTGGCGGATTGCTAATTTATCACGAAATTTTGGTATAATATGATGCATGGACAACCAGCAGTACGGAAAGCTTTTCAGTTTCATCTGGAACATCGCGAACGATGTTCTCGTGTTCGCCTTTGAGAAGGGCGACTACAAGAAGATCATACTCCCTTTTACCGTGCTGCGGCGCATCGACGTGCTCTTGGAGGAGACAAAGTCGAAGGTCCTCGAGAAAAAGGCGTTCTGCGACAAGAACAAGCTGCCCTACGAGCAGTTCCTCCCGCCTGTGACGGGCTATCCGTTCTACAACGCCTCGGCGTTCAAGATGTCCACGCTGAAGAACGAGATCGACCCCCAGCGCCTCAAGATGAACGTGCTCGAGTACTTCAACGGCTTCTCGCCCGACGTTCAGGACGTGATCGACAAGTTCCAGCTGCGCCACTGGGTGGACGCGCTGACGAACAAGGGGCGTCTCGGTTCCATTCTCGAGAAGTTCACCGACTCCTCGATCAACCTCTCGATCAAGCCAGTAAAGGACGGCAACGGCAAGGTGATTCTCCCCGGCCTCGACAACCACACGATGGGCACGATGTTCGAGGAGCTCCTCCGCCGCTTCAACGAAGAGAACAACGTCACCGAGGCAGGCGAGCACTTCACCCCGCGCGACTACGTGCGCCTCCTCGCGCGCCTCGCCGTTGAGCCGGTCAAGGATTCCCTCAAGGACGGCACCTACACGATCTACGACGGCGCGAGCGGTACGGGCGGAATCCTCACGGTGACGCAGGAGGAGTTTGCCCGCATTGCGTCCGAATCGGGGCGCAAGATCAAGACGATGATCTTCGGGCAGGAACTGCAGGACGACACCTACGCCACCTGCAAGGCCGACCTGATGATCTCAGGCAACATCAAGCGCTTTACCTACCGCCTCGGTTCGGCCGACCACCAGTACATCGCCTGCGGATCGACGATATCTCAGGACGGACACGCTGGCGAGAAGTTCGACTTCTGCGTGATGAATCCTCCCTTCGGCACGCCTTGGAAGGAGGATCTCAAGAACTGGGGCATAGGCGACAAGAAGGAGGTCTCCGATCCGCGCTTCTTCCACGGCGAGACGAGCTTCATCCCCGACATCGGCGACTGCCAGATGCTGTTCCTCGCCAACAGCGTGAGCCGCATGAAGGACACCGAGCTCGGCACGCGCATCGTCGAGGTGCACAACGGCTCCTCGCTCTTCACGGGCTCGGCAGGCGGCGGCGAGTCGAACCTCAGGCGCTACATCATCGAGAACGACATGCTCGAGGCAATCGTCGCGATGCCCGAGAAGGACTTCTACAACACCGGCATCGGCACCTACGTCTGGATCGTCACGAACCGCAAGGAGAAGCGCCGCCGCGGTAAGGTGCAGCTCATCGACGCGACGGCCATTTCCACGCCGCTCAAGAAGAACCTCGGCGAGAAGAACTGCGAGACGAGCCCCGCGGACTGCGACCGCATTCTGAAGCTTCTCAAGGATTTCAAGGAGACGCCCGAGTCGAAGATCTTCAGGAACGAGGAGTTCGGCTACTGGGAGGTACCGGTGATGCGTCCGAAGCGCGACGCGGAGGGGAATGTCGTCCTCAAGAAGGGCAAGCCCGTAATCGCCAAGGCGCGCAACGAGGTGGAGCAGATTCCGCTTACCTATCCGGGCGGCATCGCGGCGTTCTACGAGAAGGAAGTCAAGCCCTACGACGCCGAGGCGACGTTCGGCGAGCCGGTTGTCGGCTATGAGCTGAGCTTCACGAAGTACTTCTACAAGCCGGTCGAGCTCAGGACGCAGGACGAGATCTCGGCGGAGATTTCGTCGCTTGAAAAGGAGACGTCCGGCCTTCTCAGGGAGATACTGGGAGGTTGAGCCGTGTAGAACGTGTAGAAACATGTAGAGAAATGAGATACGAGCGATATAGAAAGACCGGAATACCATGGCTCCCCGAAGTGCCGGAGGAGTGGGAGGTCGCAAAAGTTAGGCAGCATTTCAGGTTGCGTTCTGAAAAGGTTTCAGAGAAGGACTTCCCTGCATTGTCGGTAGCAAAAATAGGTGTGGTACCTCAGATGTCGGATGTAGCGCTTTCAATGGCTGAGGGGGATACCCGTAAACTGGTACGAGAAGGTGATTTTGTTGTTAATTCGCGTTCGGATAGGAAAGGGTCTGGTGGAATAGCTCCGCGTGATGGGTCAGTAACAACGATCAGTATCGTACTTGAGCCTCATAATATTTATCGCCAATTTGTTCATTATCTTTTTCGTTCTATCCCTTGGGTAGAAGAGTTTTACCGTAACGGCAGAGGTATAGTGGCTGATCTGTGGACAACACGTTATCAAGAAATGCGAAACATGTTGTTTCCCCTCCCTCCTCTCCCTACCCAGCGGGCAATAGTTGCCTTTCTCGACGAGAAGTGCGGGAAGGTGGATCGGCTGGTGGCGGCGAAGGAGAAGGAGGCGGCGCTTCTGAAGGAGCTGAAGCAGTCGATGATCGCCGATGCGGTGACGGGGAAGGTGGAATGCGGAGTGCGGAGTGCGGAGTGCGGAGCGGGTGATTTTAACGCAGAGGCGCAGGGCCGCAGAGCACGCAGAGAAGTTAATCTTGTCAAAACCAACCGCCCCACGAAACCAAGCGGCATACCATGGCTCCCCGAAGTGCCAGAAGGGTGGGAGGTGCGGAAGGTGAGACAGCATTTTCGATTGAGATCTGAAAAGGTCTCCGAAAAAGATTTTCCGCCTCTTTCTGTCGCGAAGATAGGTGTTGTTCCGCAGCTTTCCGATGTTGCGATCTCCATGGCTGAAGGCGATACGCGCAAGCTTGTGCGAGAGGGCGATTATGTTGTAAATTCCCGTTCCGACAGAAAGGGTTCTTGTGGCGTTGCTCCGAGAGATGGCTCTGTGACGACAATTAGTATTGTTCTAGAGCCACATGACATTGATAGAAAATATGTGCATTACCTTTTCCGGTCAACGCCTTGGGTTGAAGAGTTTTATCGAAATGGGCGTGGTATTGTAGCCGATCTTTGGACGACGCGGTATCAAGAAATGCGAAATATGTTGTTCCCTCTCCCTCCACTCCCCGAGCAGAAGGCGATTGTGGCGTATATCGAGGCGAGGGCGGCGAAGATCGACGCGGCGGTGGTGAAGCTTGAGGCGGAGGTCGCGGCGCTGAAGGAGTACCGCGAGCGGCTCATCGCTGATGTCGTGACTGGGCAAAGGAGGGTGGCGTGATTACGCGTGAATATGCCTTGAGTTGCCTTCGCCAAGCTATTGCGAATCCAAATGCCGATTTTCGCGACGGGCAATGGGAGGCCATTGACGGAGTCCTTAACGGACGACGCCAGCTTGTCGTGCAGCGCACCGGCTGGGGCAAGAGTATGATTTACTTTCTTGCGGCGAAGTTCCTTCGATCGCAGGGGCGGGGAATGTCGCTGCTCATTTCGCCGCTTATAGCGCTCATGCGCAACCAGGTCGCGGCGGCGGAACGTGTTGGCGTACGATGCTACACGATCAACTCGACGAACCCAAAGGAGTGGGACGGCATTCGCGAGAAGATTCTCTCGGACGCTGCGGACTTGCTGATCGTCTCGCCGGAGCGCCTCGCAAACGATGATTTCCGCAGGACGATCTTGGAGCCAATTGCAGACAGGATCGGACTTCTTGTCGTCGACGAAGCGCATTGCGTTTCAGACTGGGGACATGATTTCAGGCCTGACTACAAGAAAATCTCGCGACTGCTGGAGCGCTTGCCGCGGACCGTCCCCGTGTTGGCAACGACAGCTACGGCGACGAGTCGCGTCATTGACGACATCAAGGCGCAGATGGGAGAGTCCGTCGAAGTCACGCGCGGCAATCTCGTCCGAAAAAGCCTCTTCCTTCAGAACATTCGTCTGCCGAGCCAGGAGGCGCGTCTTGCTTGGCTGTCCGGCATTTTGAAAACGCGCATAACCGGAAGCGGAATCATCTACGCTCTGACTATTCGCGACGCAGAAATCGTTTCGCACTGGCTGAGGATGAACGGCATCGCGGCATACGCCTATTGCAGCAAGGTGCTGCCGCCTCAGGACATGGCACCGGAACTGCGGGCTGAACTTGCGGCGAAGGAAAGCTGGAAAGCCGCAACCACCGAGTCTGCGCAAGTCGCTGCATATCGCGAATTTCTCGAGGATCTTCTTCTCGGGAATCGCATCAGGGCTCTTGTGGCGACTTCGGCACTCAGCATGGGCTTCGACAAGCCCGATCTTGCGTTTGTCATCCACTACCAGCGCCCGAAGTCGGTGGTCGACTACTATCAGCAGGTCGGGCGTGCGGGACGCGGCATCGATTCCGCCTATGGCGTTCTCCTGAACGGCGAGGAGGATGACAAGATTGGGGAGTTCTTCATCAAAAACGCATTTCCTTCAGAGCAGGATGTCAAAAGTGTCCTTGATGCGATCGCAGAGACCAGTGAAGGTTTGTCGCGCCTTGAACTGGAGCGCAAGTTCAACCTTAAGAAGGGCAAGATCGAGCAGGTCCTCAAGTTTGTCATGTCCGATGTGCCTCAGCCTGTCGTAAAAGACGGCGCGAAATACAGGGCGACGCAATATGTGCGTGCATATCGTATACCTGCCGATAACATCTTGAGGCTGACCGCGATTCGACATGAAGAAATGCGGACGATGGACGCCTACGTGAATTCTCGCGGATGTCTCATGGGATTTTTGTGCGCGGCGTTGGAGAGCCCGGCCGATTCGCCCCATTGCGGACGCTGTCGGAACTGCCGCCCGGATTTGGCCTTGCCCGAGACGGTCGAGCCAGCGTCGCTACAGGCTGCCGCAGATTTGCTCCGCAAGTCGAGCGTACCGATTGTCCCACGGAGACAATGGGCTGATCCAGCGAGCGCTGCAGTACGCTTCGGTCTGAACGGCAAGGCGACCATTCCGCCTGAGCTTAGGATGGAAGAGGGACTTGCGCTGTCCGCATACGGGGCAGGCGAGTGGGGACGGCTTGTCCAGAAAGGCAAGTACGCGACAAATCCGCCGCGTTTTGACGACAGGCTCGTCGAGGCCTGTGCGAACATGATTGAGGAACGACAGCTGGAGAAGCATCCTTCGTGGATCGTTCCGGTGCCTTCTCGGCGAAACAACGCGCTGGTCGGGGATTTCGCCGATCGTCTGGCGCTTCGCCTGGGTCTGCCATGCTGGCGCGGGCTTGTCAAGGTGATCGACACTCCGCCTCAGAAGGACATGGAGAATTCTGCGTTCCAGCAGAACAATGTCATAGATGCGTTCGCAGTCGACGGAAAACCGCCGGAAGGCGGATGCATTCTTGTGGACGACATGGTAGATTCAAAATGGACGTTCACCGTGGCTGCCGCAGTCCTGCGTCGGGCGGGCGTTCCATTTGTGTTCCCATTGGCGTTGGCTGATTCTTCTAACAATGGAGAGTGACATGGAAATAGATTTCAGCATAAGTCCAGATACGCAGGCCGTGCTTCTGCTTTGCGGGGCTTTTGGTCGCAGTGATCGCGAACTGTCGCCGATAACGCCCGGGCAGTACAATGTCCTGGCCTTGGCTTTGGACAAGCTCGGGAAGCGCCCGGCCGACCTGATCGGTGCAAGCGGTCCTGAGGATGCGCTAATTCGCGAGGTCTGCGCAGTTCCGAGCGAGAATGGGCGCGTGAAGAGTTTGGATCCAGAGAAAATAACAGCTCTTCTTCGTCGAGGCGTGTCGCTTTCGTCGGCGCTCGACAAATGGGCGTCCTACGGTATACGCGTAATCAGTCGTGCTGACGATTCCTACCCGTCGCGGCTGCGCAGGCACCTGGGCGGAAAGGCGCCGGCGCTACTTTATTATGCCGGCAACGCGGAGCTTCTGCCGGGAGGCGGCATGGCCTTCGTCGGTTCGCGCGACATTTCCGCGGAAGCAACGGAGATGATCAGGCGAGTGGTGCGCGGCTGTGTCGATCTCGGCATGAACATCGTTTCCGGTGGTGCGCGTGGAGCAGACCAGACGGCGATGCAGGAGGCTGCTTCAATGGGCGGGAAAGTGATAGGCGCATTGCCGTGCGGGCTCATGAAGGCCTGTCTTGAACCATCTAACCGCGATGCTCTTGCCGACGGGAGGGCATTGCTGTTCTCGGCTTTCGATCCGGAGATCAGGCCTTTCAGCTACGGGCAGGTTGCCATGGACCGGAACAAGTACATCTACGGAATGGCCGACTCCTGTTTCGTTGCGGAATCGGGCATTGGCAGCAAGAGCGGGACTTGGTCTGGCGCGGACGAAGAGCTCAGGAACAAAAACCGCAACCCGGTGTATGTATACCTTGGGAAGACCCCGTCGGCAGGATGTGCCGATCTTGCAAAGCGCGGTGCGCTGGCCTGGAATGACCAGAAGACGGTTGCGGAGAACCTGGCTGAAAGTGCACACGCCGACAGGGGCGGCGGCTTGAAGCAGGACGATTTGTTCAGTGGTTTTACCGCTGCCGAGCCCGAGGCAGAATACGGCAAGGGTGTAGCCTCTGGAAAAGTTCCTGAACCTGTGCCTGTTTCGGTCAATGCCGAGGAAGAGACAATGTATGGAATCTTTCTTGGCGAGATGAAGTCTTTGCTCTCGGTGCCTCGCAAGGAAGCCGATGTGAAAAAGAGGCTGGCCAAGAAATTCGACCTGGTCGCGGCGCAAGTCAAGCATTGGATAGAGAAGGCTGTGGCCGAAGGTGCTGCTATTCGCAAGGAGTATGCGTCGGGCAAGAAAAAGAGTGTCATGCTCGAAAGCGTCAAATAGGAGGAGTCATGCCGGTAGATACCAGCGAGAAAGGCCTTGAGTCGATCATCGTCGCGTACCTTCGCGATGTGAACGGCTATGTCGAGGGAACGAGCGACATGTACTCGAAGGACGTCGCTGTCGTGAAGCCGTGGCTTGAGGCGTTTCTCGTGGCGACCCAGCCCGACAAGGTAGCCCGTTCGATGTGCTTCGCGAGCGCGTCCGAGAAGGCGAAGTTCTACGCGCGCCTCGACGACGCCCTCGCCAAGCGCGGCGTATCGGATGTGTTGCGCAAGGGCTTCGCCTTCAACGGAACGACCTTCGACCTCTACTTCCCGATTCCCTCCGAGCAGAACCCAAGCGCCAAGGAAGCCTACGAGAAGAACTGCTTCGGAGTCATACGCCAGCTTCACTATTCGAAGATCGACGCGAACGACGCCATCGACTTTGCTGTGTTCATAAACGGCTTGCCTCTCGCGACCTTTGAGCTCAAGAACCACTACACGCGGCAGACCGTAGAAAATGCCATCAAGCAGTACAAGACCGACCGCGATCCTAAGGAGAAGTTGCTGAGGCCGAAGCGCTGCGCCGTGCATTTCGCAGTAGACGACACTGACGTCTTCATGTGCACCGAGCTGAAGGGGGCGGATTCGTGGTTTCTGCCTTTCAACCGCGGCGTCAACGGCGGAGCTGGGAACCCCGTCGTCCCCGGCAAGACGATGACGAGCTACCTCTGGGAGGAGGTCTTCGAGAAGCGGTCGCTCTCGAACATCATCGAAAACTTCGCGCAGGTGATAGTAACCGAGGACAGGAAGACGCACAAGACAAGGGAGCGAGTGATCTGGCCCCGCTACCACCAGCTCGACTGCGTGAGGAAGCTCCTTGGCGCCACTGCCATCGCCCCTGTCGGGCGGAAGTTCCTCATACAGCATTCGGCGGGCTCAGGCAAGTCGAACACGATCACGTGGCTTGCGTACCAGCTCGTTCTCCTCCAGAAACCCGACACCACTGCGAAGTTCGACTCCATCATCGTCGTTACCGACCGCATCAACCTCGACAAGCAGATACGCGACAACATCAACGCCTTCGCGAAGCTCAGGAACCTCGTCGGATGGGCGGACCACGCGGAGACGCTGCGCGAGCTCCTGCAGGGCGGCAAGAAAATCATCGTCTCGACGATTCACAAGTTCTCGTTCATCCTCGACGAGATCGGTTCGTCGCTCAGGGACAAGACGTTTGCGATCGTCATCGACGAGGCGCATTCGAGCCAGAACGGCGAGATGGCGTCCAGTATGGCGGCGAGCGTTTCGGGGAATGCGGAATGCGGAGTGCGGAATGCGGAAGGGGGAATGCGGAGGGCGGAGTGCGGAGAGCGGAATGGGGAGGATGCCGATGATGTCGAGGCGAGGGTCCTCAGGATAATGAAGGGCCGCAAGCTCGCGAAGAACGCCAACTACTACGCGTTCACGGCGACGCCCAAGAACAAGACGCTGGAGATGTTCGGCGAGGAGTACACTATGGCGGATGGCGTCACATACGCGCCGTTCCACGAGTATACGATGAAGCAGGCCATCGAGGAGGGGTTCATCCTCGACGTCATCCGCAACTACACGCCCTACCGGTCGTTCTACGAAGTCGTGAAGAAGGTGGAGGACGATCCGCAGTTCGACAGGGAAAAGGCGCCGAAGCGCATCCGTGCGTACGTGGAGCGCCAGCCAGAGACTATCGAGGCGAAGAGTCGAATCATCGTCGATCATTTCTGCACAAAGGTCTTCAAGAAGATAGGCGGCAGGGCGCGTGCGATGGTCGTGACGTCTTCCATCGAGCGGGCGATCGACTTCTATAAATGCATCTCCCGGCTCCTGGAGGAGCAGGGCGGCAGGTTCAAGGCGATTGTCGCCTTCACCGACAAGGAGATCGACGGACACGTCGTGACCGAATCGTCGCTGAACGGCTTCCCTTCCGCACAGATCGAGGACAAGATCGAGGAGGAGCCGTACCGCATCCTCGTGGTGGCGGACAAGTTCCATACGGGCTACGACCAGCCGCTCCTGCACACGATGTACGTGGACAAGGTGCTGACCGACCTCAAGGCCGTCCAGACGCTCTCCCGGCTGAACCGCGCGCATCCGAAGAAGTTCGACACGTTCGTGCTCGATTTCGCAAACGATCCCGAGGACATCCGCGCAGCGTTCCAGCGCTACTACAAGACCACGGTGCTCGAAGGGGAGAGCGACGTCAACAAGCTGAACGACCTCATCGAGACGATCGAGAGGGCGCCGTTCTATACGGACGGGGACAAGCGCCAGGTTGTCGAGCTCCGGCTTTCCGGCAATGACGAAGACCGGCCGAAGATTGATGCGATGCTTGACGCGTGCGTAGTCCGTTTCAAGGAGGAGCTCAACGAGGAGGAGCAGGTCCGCGCCAAGAGCGCGATGAAGAACTACTGCCGCATCTATCCGTTCTTCGCGGCAATCATGCCGTACGAAAGCGTCGACTGGGAGCGTCAGTATCTCTTCTATTCGCTCCTGGTGAAGAAGCTGCCGACGCTGAAGAGAGAGGATTTTACGGCTGGTCTTCTGGAGACGATCGACTTCGACAAGTACCGCATACAGAAAGAGGAGGAACGGGATATAACCCTGGAGAACGTCAACGCGGCCGTCGCGCCCATTCCAGTCGGCTCCGGCGGCGGGATTCCCGAAGTCGAACTTGACTCGCTTTCGCACATCGTGGAAGACTTCAATGCGGCATACGGCGGTATTGAATGGCGCAACGAAGACGAAGTGCGGCGGCAGATACAAGATCTGCCGAGGCGGATGGAGCAGGACGACAATTTCGTGAATGCAATCAGAAACGGCGACAGCCAGGTCGCCCAGATACAGTTCAATGACATCATCCAGACGGTGGTCGCGTCCATGGGCGAGGAGAAGGTCGAGTTCATGCAGCAGTACTTCGCCAACGCCGAGTTCCGGAACTTTGTCAACGAACGCGTGTTCCGTGCGTGCATCAGGGACATTCAGTCCGCGCTGCCGCCGATGGGAGGGTATGCCGGTTCCGACGAGGAGGAGACCGACGGTGGATATCTAATGGCGGCGGAGAATGGAGAGGGTGAACACGATGGGGAATGACTTCAAGAACCGTGCCCTCGAATCGAAGCCGCGCGAACGGATCGAGCGCGCGGGGAGCGCCTCTGTCGCGAGCGCGGCGGAGCTCCTTGCCATAATAATCAAGACCGGCACGGCGGGTTGCGACGTCATGGAGCTTTCCCGCAGGCTCATAGACGCCTTCGGGAGCGCGGAGGCGCTCGTCAAGACCGACCTCAACACGCTCCGCGGCGGAATCGCCGCCTACAATGCCGAGAACCCGAATCGCAGGATAACGGGCCTCGGCCGGGTCAAGACGCTTCAGCTCGCGGCCGCGTTTGAGCTTGCGCGGCGAGGATATGCCGGACGCTCCGCGCCGGCAAAGGCCGTCATGTCCTCCGCTGACGCCGCAGTCGTCTTTCGGGCCGCACTCGGCGAAAACGCGGAGAAGGAGAGGTTCTGGGCGCTGCCCCTCGACACGAAGCGGCGTCCGCTTTCCGAACCGCAGGTCATCGCCGTCGGCACGCTCAACGGAGTAAACGTCCATCCTCGCGACGTGTTTTCCCTCGCCGTACGGTGGAATGCGCACTCCATCGTCGTGGCGCACAACCATCCGTCCGGCAGCCCGCAGCCCTCGAAGCGCGACATCGAGCTCACCTGGGGGCTCTACGGTGCCGGGAAGATGATGGGCATACCGCTCCTCGACCATGTCATCGTAACCGAGAAATCGCACTACAGTTTCGCGGACAGCGGGAGACTGGGCGAGAAAAACTGTAACCTTTTGTCGCGCGGCGTGTAGACACGGCAGAAAGGAACGAATGTCATGAGCGGCATAAACTCTTTGAGCGGACTCAACAAGGTGAGCGTGGACTTTCAGCCCACGATCCCGACAAATGTCCAGAACACTGGCAATGCGAACCAGCCCCAGCCGGGCGCGGATGCCGTTCCCGAGGAGGCTCCGCAGCTCGGAAACGCAAAGAGCGTGGTCCAGCAGCTGGACGTGCTCTTAGTGAATGCTGCGGGCAAGTCTGTTTCGGCAGACGCCGTCAAGAACGTAAAGAAGGTCGGTGAATCTCTGACCGACCTCGGCGTGCTGACCCAGGAGGAAAAGGACAAGCTCGAAAGCCTCGCCACGAACGCGACGGCCAAGCTCAAGGCGCTCGACAAGTTCTCCGGCCGCGAGCTCGCCGAGGCGCTGATGAAGGACGAGAAGACGGGCGATCTCGTGTGGCGGAAGGGCTTCTGGAGCATGAACCCCACGGCCAAGGCGGTGAAGGCGGCGATCGAGTCGCAGCAGGCGCTCTCGGCGGAGATCGAGAGGCTAGGCCAGCGCCTGGCCCGGAACGACCAGGTGGACGCAGAGCTTCAGAACGCGTTCACCGAGGTGCAGTTCCAGTGCGACCGGCGCGTCTCCGAAATCGACTCCATCGTGTTCAAGATGTACCAGCTTGTCCATCAGGACGCGGTGGAAAACCCAGCTGCCGACCCTAAGACCACGGCGCTTTTGAATGCGACGTTCAAGGAGCTGATGCCTCGCGAGGCCATCATGGGCCACGGCACGGCGGAATCGCTCGAGATGGTCAACAAGACCTTCGGCGAGAGGATGCGTCCGCTCGCCGAGAAGCTGGACGCCTTCGCGGCGGACGGCTCCAAGGTGCTGAGCGGCGAGGATATCCTCGCCCTGCAGCGCGACATGGCGGACATGAAGAGCGCCCTTGAAAACGTGCGCAAGAACGGCCTCAACGAGACCGTGATGACAAGCCATGAGGGCAAGGAAATCCTCGGCGACAACGGGGTGGCGATCACAAAGACGACGGAGGTCGACTCGTCGCTCCTCGACGAGATGGAGAAGCTCCTGGCCGACGTCTCGAATCAGATTGCCGACGCGCGGAACGTCTCCGTCATGCGGTCGCGTCAGGTGTTCCTCGAGGAGGTGAAGGCCATGCTTTCGCCCGAAAGCGTGCCCGGCGGCGACAAGGTAATGTCGTCCGGCGCCGCCACGAGCAACAACATCGTGTTCCAGTTCAAGCTCGCTCGAAAGGAGTTTGTCGAGCTGATACGCGACTACTCGCTCGGCAAGCTGCCGATGGAGGATTTCGACACTAATTTCAACGAATGCATCGTGAAGCTCTGCGGTCTGTACGCCAACCTTGCGTCGGCCCTGGTGTCGGTAGGCGTAGACGAGGCAACCGCGCAGGGAGTCGCCAAGGCGGTGAAGGGGATTCGCTTCGTCAAGGCGCAGTTCAGGGCGCTTTTAGAGGCGGGCGAGCGGATCAAGAACGGCGGGGAGGATCCCGGGCTCGCGACGATCGACGTGCGCCGGATCATGCTCGGCGAGGTGGGACTTTCCAACGTCGTCGAGGCGAAGATCCTCGGGTTCAAGCCGGGCGACGTGGATCCCGCGACCGAGGAGTCGAACATCGTAGGCTCCAAGGCGCTCGGCTCCGGTATGGCGGGGACGACCTATCTGCTGACGACGAAGTCCGGCGGGAAGCTCGTCTTCAAGTCCGAGTTAGACAGCCGCACAGGCATGAGCGGCATGCTGCTCGGCATGAACGGCGCCTACAGGGACGCGCAGAAGACGGTGAACCTGAACCTCGCCACGCAGGACACCGCCAAGGCGTTCGGCTGCGAGGACCTGGTGGTCAAGTATTCCGTCGGCAGCCACAAGGGGCAGTTCGGCTTTTTCATGGAGAAGGCCGAGGGCTACGCGGGAGGCGAATTCTATAGAAAGCGCAAGAGCAAAGGCGGAAACGGCATTGCGCCGTCCAACATGTACAAGACGGTTCCGCCGGGCCAGGAGCAGGTCAACATCCTGGGTTCGGTTGCACAGAAGCTCAACAGGCTTATGTGGCTTGACCTCATCACCGGACAGGGCGACCGCCATTGGGACAACTATTTCGTCAAGGTCGAAAAGGACGGAGAGAAGAAAGACGACCTGGGCAACGCCGAATACAACGTGACGGTCAAGGCGATCGACAACGACGCGTCGTTCGCCTCGTGGAAGGTCGGCCTCCAGAAATTCGCAATTGACAAATACACGGCCGCGCGGTTCACCAACAACCTGAAGAGCGTGTGCCAGGAGGTCCACGGCAAAGGATGGCTGAATGAATACGTCGCCCGCGTGTCGAAGGACGCCGGGATAGAGAAGCTCGGCGCAGACGGCGCACTGACGGTCGACTTCGCGAAAGTCAAGTCTCCGGAAGTCAAGATGGCAATCATCAGGACCCTCGGCATGCAGAGCATCGCGCTGCCCGAGGAGATCGACGAGGACTTCTACAACAAGCTGATCGACATGGACGAGCATCCCGAGAAGAAGCAGGCGTACCTCGACTCCATCGCGCCCAGAATCTCGAAGAATGCGCTGAGGGCGACGGAAAGACGCCTGAACGAGGCCATAGAGTACGCCAAGCAGCTCAAGAAGAACGATATGGTGTACGGCGCGGAACAGTGGAAGAACTACAGGAAACAGAACTGGATGACGCCAATCGAGTCCGAGCTCACGATCAAGAAGCACAACAATACGACGGTCACGGTCGATCGCGACTTGAAGTGCGTGAACGACTTCCTCATCCAGAACTGTCCGTCGTACTTCAAGCGCGACTATGTGCATCTGATGTTCAAAAAGCCAAAACCCGCCGTTTAAGGCGTTATTATCAGGAGGAAACAATGGAAAACGAGCTGGACATAGAGTCAAAGCGCGCCGATGCGGTAGAGGAGCTCAGGGCGGCATTCGCCGAACTCGGGGCCGGCGAGGGGCTGACGCGCCTCGTCGGCGGACACGACGTCCAGAGCCGCGTATTCGAGTTCGAGTGGAGCGAGCCGGCGCTTGAGATAAGTTTCCAAATCCCGTACGCCCGCGTCCTTTCGGACGAGGAGTCGCAGAAGGATGACGACGCGGAGATCGGCGCGGCGATAAGGATGGCGATACTGCTGATGACCACGGCGGGGCGCATCGGGTCGGCGTCGCGCATAGAGGTCTCGTGCGACGACCGCGGCACATCGTACGCGGTCTACGCCGAAGACGGCGAGCTTGAGGATTCGGGCACGGACTGGTCGCCGCTCGTCAGGCGCCTCGGCGCAGAACTCGACAACGCCCCGGAGTCGCTCTCAATCATCTGGCCGTAGGCGCCGTGTCGCTAAGTTTCCGATATAGACAAATAATTCCTGCAGTTTTTGCGTCTTGTTATGTAAGGAGATGCAATAATGAAGAAACTGTTGATGTCAGCTGTTGGCGTTGCCGCATGTGCGGCTGCTTTCGCCGCAGTGGAAACTTGCAAGGACGGAATATGCCCGCTTCCCGCCTCGCCCGCGGAGGCCGAGTTTGCCGTGCTTTCGCCGGTTCCGGAGACTGCCGTGGAGACGGTGAAGCAGGGGCCGCGCCTCAAGTCGCTTGAGGGGAAGACGATAGCTCTTGTCGGCGGGAGCTTCATGGCTTCCGTCACGCACAGCGAACTCAAGAACCTCATTCTGAAGGAATTCCCGACGGCGAAGGTCTACCTGCTGAACGAAATCGGCTCGGCGGGGGCGTATCCGCGTCCAGGCGTCGTTCGCCGCGAGAAGGACGAGTTCCAGCGGAAGCTGAAGGAGCTCAAGGTGGACGCGGTGATCTCCGGAAACGGAGGGTGCGGACTTTGCACGCCGAAGGAGACGGGCTCCTGCATCGCGGCGGAAGTCCTCGGGATTCCGTCCGTAATGGTCGCGGGACCTGGCTTCGTCAAGCAGGCGAAGTCGACTGCACGCGCGTGCGGCGTTCGCGCGCTTCGCGTCGCCGAGTACCCCGGCTCGTTCGCGTCCCATACGCGCGAGGAGCTCGTCGCGAATACGCGCAAGGTCCTCTGGACAGCAGTCAAGAAGGCGCTCACCGATCCGATAACCGATGCTGAGCTTGCCGCCGAAGAAACGGCCGCGGCACCGAACGGCGTCGTGCTGACGGGAACATACGCCGAGATCCAGCGCGCGTTCCTTGACTCGGGCTGGACGGACGGACTTCCCGTTGCGCCTCCGACCAAGGACGCGGTAGCGGAGTTCCTTCGCTTCACAGACCTTGCGCCTGACCGCGAGATCGGCGTCATTCCACCGGCGCAGCGCGCGGTTACGGTGCGGCATGTCGCGGTCAGCGGAGTGATGGCGGGATGTCCGCCGGAGTTCATGCCGGTCCTACTTGCGTTCGCGGAGGCGATGAAGGCGGGCGATTTCCGCAGGACGCTCGTCTCGACGCACGCGTGGACGCCGTACTGTTGGCTCAACGGACCCGTCGCGCGCCAGCTCGGGTTCGACTCGGCGCAGGGCGAGATATCAGAGCCGAAGAACGCGGTGCTCGGACGCTTCATAAACCTTGCGATGGTCAACCTCGGCGGATACCGCGTGAAGGAAAACCGCATGGGAACGTTCGGATACCTGATGCCGTTCACGCTCGTGGAGAACGACGCGGCGGCGATAGAGGTCGGATGGAAGCCGTACCACATGCAGCAGGGATACGGACTCAACGACTCGACGCTTTCGTGCGCGTCGGCGATAAACTGGGGCAACAACCTCGTGCCGGCGTCGTCCGATCCCGAGGTGATAAAGAACATGATTGCGTGGGACGCGGTGGAGAAGCAGCAGATGGCCGTCGGTAGCGGCATGCCGCGCGTCTACCGCACGTTCCTCCTCACGCCCGACGTCGCGCGCGATCTCGCGAAGGCGTACAAGTCCAAGGACGAGCTCGAGGCGGCGCTCGTTGAGACGGCGCGCAATCCACTCGGCTCGCGCGCCTACGCGAACTACTACGGCAATCCAGGGAGCGCGTTCGACCCCGCAACGTGTCCGCTCGCCCGCCAGGAGGCGGCGATTGCGGAGGCGGAGGGCGCAAGGGAGACGGCGACTCCTCCGTGGCTCGAATGGACTGGGCTCAAGTCGATGAAGACCGTCCCCGCGATGCAGGACGGGAAGAACATCTTCCTCGTGACGGGCGATCCCGCGCGAAACAAGGAGCAGTGCGTCCCCGGCGGAGGCTCGGCGACGGTGAAGATCGTCCTTCCCGCGAAGTGGGACGCGCTCATGGCGGAGAAGGGATATGAGCCGCTCGAAAAGTTCACGCTCAAGAGCGACATGAGGCCAGACGTCCCGAAGCCGAAGGTGCGCGGCTACGAACGCCCTGGAGTGCGCGCCGACGTGGGCCCCGGCATGAGGCGTCCGCAGGGTCAGGAGAACGGTTCCGGCATGAGGCGCCCCGGCATGCGCCGCCGCCGCCCGTCTTCGGATTGGTGATCTTCCGATTGATTTGAGCGAGTGTTGTGAATGTCCATCGCCGCCTCTTGTGCAACTTTCGCTAGCGGCGCGAGAGTCAATAGGTCGAAACGACAACGAAAAGGAGCAAAGGCCATGGCGCTGGAAATAAATGCGCAGTTCAACAAGTTCTTTGAATTCGCCCTGCGCGTGAGGGTGAAGTAGCGCAACTGGGCTGACCCACAATTTGCAAATTGTGGGTCGACTTTGTCATTCCGAGACAAGTTCATGTCAAATGGCGCAAAAGGCCGGTGAGGCGGCCGAGGACAATGCGGCAACACAAGACGCGGCGATTATGGTATAATTGTGTGCGTTCCGAACACAAAGAAGGTTGTAAAGTATGACGGCAACGATAACAGCACGTGTAGATTCCGAGAAAAAGCGGCAGGCCGAGGAAATCTTCAATGACATCGGCATGACGCTTTCGGGGGCGATAAATGTATTCATAAACGAAGTTGTGATGTATCAAGGCATACCGTTCAGTCTGCGCCGTCGTCCTGTTGTGAACCATGGTTTAGAGGCGATAATGGACGAGACAGACGAATACTGCCGTTCGCACTCGGAGCGGCTGTCGCATGCGCAAGTGTTTGAACATGCACGGGAGGTTGCAAATGCTGGGCGAAGATTACACTCTTGAATATCTTCCGCTCTTCGACAAAGAACTATCAGAGGCCGTTCGATACATTTCTTTTGAACTGAGGAATCCTGATGCGGCTGCGAGACTTGTTGATGATGTAGAGCGGGCGATAACAGATCGGTTGTTCGCACCAGAATCATTTGAGCCTGTGCAAACTGAAAAAGATCGCGAACATCCATACTATCGCATAGCAGTCGGGAACTATCTTGTCCTCTACTGCGTAATCGGGAAAGTCATGGAGGTGCGACGCTTTGTCTATGCACCAAGTGATTGGCGGTCGATGATATAATGCCCGACGGCGCGCCACCCGCGTTCTTCATGCGCGTGAAGGTGAAGTAACCCAGTTGTAATAAACATTACACATCGCCAACACTGTTCTACGATCGACAAACTATAGTCTGAATTTGCCATTCTGCATAAGCCATTTTGCGTATTTTGCGGAAATCTACCACTCCCCAAGTCGGGGGAATGGTGGTATAATTTATGTAACCTTTTGCAATGTGGCGTGTAAACAAAGCAGAACCTTTTCAAACCATACAAACAAAGTGTAAAAAATGGTATAATGTCATCTGCAATCCTAAGGAAGGAGAGTTGAACATGCTAGACGGTATTTCGCAGAGCCTCGTCAACATGACGAGCAAATTCGGCAAGGGCGACCTCGACAAGGGGGTTGTATTCGACACGCAGACCGGCAAGTTCGCGGTCAATCGCAATGCGGACCAGATGGGTCTCGGCGACCACAACTACTTCCAGAACGAGACGCCGACGGAGCTGGGGAGGCAGAACGCCATCATCAGGAGCGCGCTCGCGAACTCCCTCAAGAAGATTCTGTCCGAAGGCGGCGGATTGATCGGCCAGGCCCAGCAGAAGGCCCTGGACGAGATTTTTACGACGCTGTTCGGTGCGACGGACGCAACCGGCAACTTCGGGAAGGACATGGAAATCTACCGTCCGATTACGGCGCGGACGGTGAAGCAGCTCGTCACAAAGGCCCAGAAGGCGCATGCGCAGGCTGCGCTCGAGGCGCTCCCGGCCGGGAGCGCGAAGATCGACAACGCCGAAAAGCTCATCGCCAAACTCTGCGCCAACGCGTCCCTCCACGGGAAGACGGACACCGTCCAGAGGATGGTGGAGAAGCTCGAGATCGACCTCGCCAAGTGCGGCGCGAAGCTCGAGGCGGCGACGACGGAGAGGGCGCGTGCCAAGGCGAAGGCGTCGATCGTCGCTACGGTCGACAAGTTCATCCGCGAGGCTTCGCAGCTCGATGCTGAGATGCCGGGGGCGGATTTTGCGATCGAGCTGGCTATCGAGGAATATACGGACTCGACGGGGAAGTTCCTCGGTCCCGGATTCTGCGCGCAGTTCCACAAGCGCGCCATGGGCATGATCGAGCCGGGGATGACCTACGATGCATTCAAGGCGAAAATCGCCGAGGCACTGCCCGGAATCGTCAATGAGGCACGGGCGAACGCCTCCTCTCCGCTCGTCTTCAGCTCCAGGCAGCCCGGCGTCCCGCAGCCCGCCGACGTGGGCCTTTCGCAGGAGAAGATGAACGCCGTCCGCGCCGAGTTCCAGGCTTCCATCGCGGACGGACAGAGGCTCGTCCAGAACGGGACGAACCTCACGTCCGTGCCGGGGTTCTCGATCGGCGCGGACAAGTTCGACACGACCGTGTTCCTCAAGGGCCAGCCGAAGCCGTCGGACAACAGCAGGAGCATGGACGAGAGTTTCACCGCGAACATGCGTTCCCGCGGCGAAGCGAGGCCCCTCGTCAAGGTGGTCAATCCAGACGGATCGGTCATTTCGCTTCAACGCTGCGTCGCCTCCCATGTCGACACGGTCTGCGGAGGGGCCGGCGTGCAGTCCACCGCCGTCAAGGCCGCGATGATGCTCGACCTCGGCCGGCTCGTGGGCGGTATCGCGGAGGATCTGCATCTCGACGGCAAGCTCCGTGAGGGCCTCAAGCAGGGATGCGACTGCACCCTGACGCTCAACGACGACGGATCGATCGACGTCACGCTATCGACCAAGCCGGAGAGCAGCGTGGAATGCTCGCTGACGCTCAGGATCTCGACGGAGGGCGAGCGCTCGCTCGTCTCGTTCTCTGGCGTGAAGACGAGCGACGCCTTCGCCGACAAGGTCGAGCAGGCCGAACGTCGCCGTCTTTTCGCGGCCAAGATGGATCCTGTGACCGGTTCCATCACCAAGATGGGCGCCGCCAAGCTCGCCGAGATCAAGCAGTATGTCGAAGCGCCGAACGTGTCAGCGCGCATCGGCGAAGAGAACATGAACTCCCTCCAGGTGTCCGTCACCGGGCTTTACAACGGACTCATCGGCGAACTGCGCCGTCTCGCGAACGATCCCGAGGCGCGTCTCGAGAAGACGCCCGACCAGTACGAAAGGGACTTCGCCACGCAGATCGAAAACCTGCGCCAGCGCACGCTCGCGCGCGTCCAGTCGAACCTCTTCCTGGCGGTCGACTTCAAGAAGTCCTTCAATGACATCGCGGCGAAGTGCAACGCAGCTGCCGGCAGGCTGGACGCGGCGGGAATGAACGCTCTCGCGTACGTCGTGAGGGATTTCATGGTGCGGACCAACACCTACCTCGCGGACCTGCGGTCCAACTTCATCATCTCGGGGGAGGTGTCCGAAAGGGCGGCCAAGGAGCTTACGACGGCGGTGAAGGCCTTTGCCCGGCGCGCCATCGACGTCCTGACCTCGCTCAATGACAAGCCGACGGCGGAGGACGCCGTGGCGTTCGCGACAGGACTGAAGTCGCTGCGCTTCCCGGTGCTGGCGTTCAGGACGTTCTCCGAGGGCGCCCGCACCGCGATGCTTTCCGCGAGCGGACTCCTCTCAACCGAGGCCGTCGACCGGGCGGCGATCGGAAAGCCCGGGTACGGTCCCGTGGCCAAGGCGGTTTCCGATTTCGCGGATGTCGTCAACAATCTGCTCTCGCAGGCGCGCGGATGGGGGAACGACGCTCAGGCGCTGGAGTTCATGAGCCTCGCCGAGGGCAGGCTCCGTCGCATAATCCAGACGGTCGTAAGCGGCATCGACAGCGGGACGGACCTGAGCCAGGGCATCGGCGGGGTTCTCGCCGAAGAGCTTGCGCCCATCTTCGGCACCTTCGCGAACTACGAGCGCCAGAACATCCAGGACACGTTCTCCCGGAAGGCCGACGCGCACATCGCCACGCTCCAGGACATCCGGAACAACGGCGTGTCGGTCAACGGCGTCCGCGTTCCGCTGAGCGAAGCCCAGCGCGCCGACGTGGACGACGCGATCGCCAGGATAGGCGCCCTCAAGGATGGCCTCCAGAACGTGCAGGGCGACAGCCGTCCGATCACCCGCGAGGGGCTCGCGGCGTTCATGTCCAGACTTGACGGCGCCGTCGGCAAGTTCATGGAGAAGCTGGCGAATCCGGGTCCGAGCCGCGCCCCGAAGCAGAACTTCTTCGCCAAGGCGTTCGGCGGCCTCGGCGGCAAGCTGGATGGCGACGCCGACTACCGCATCGCCCTGCCGGCGGTGCCGACGGACTACAACGCATCCGCCACCAACGCGGCGAATCCCTTTGCGGGACAGGGCGGCGCCGGGTTCGCGTCCTTCGACGAGCTGTCGCGCACCATACGCGCCCAGACCGCGATCGGCAGGACGATCAACGCCGACAACCCCGAGCTCAAGACGATGGCGCTCGACGTCTTCTACGAACTCGAGGAGGCGAGGCCGTACCTGGATATCGACGATGACAACAACATCCTGGGGTTCAAGGAGATCAACGGCGAGAAGACCGGCGAGCTCATCGTCGCCGCGGCGCTGAAGGCCGCGGTCGCCAGGCGCACCGCCGCCTGCGTCGCCGAGCTGGCGACGCTCCAGAACGGCGTCGCGCTCGATGTCGAGAAGTACACCGGACCCGCCGGGATGACGGCGCTCAAGGCCGCGATCAGGGATGCCTTCCCGGCCGAGATCAACCGCTTCGCGGTGGTCGCCCGGGCGGAGGCACGGCCGGCCGGCGAACTCCTTCCGGGCGAAGTCCTGAAGCGCGGCAACAACATCTTCGGACTCGACCTTGAATACGTCCGCAAGCAGGGGAAGCTCGAAGCGCTGAAGACGATAGTCCTCGGAATGATGATTTCGAATTCCCGCGACGCCTACCTGACGCTCAAGGCCGAGGACCCCGCCGCCGCCAACCAGCTGATGGAGCGGTGGCTGAGCCAGCGGGAGCCCCTCGGTGACGATTTGAAAACGCTCATGATGATCGACGGCGCCGCGATGAGGGGACTTCAGGCGTCGCTCCTCAACGGCGATCTGCCGCTCGACGGCAGCATCAATCTGCCGACGGCGCTTCTGCTGCAGGACCTCTCGAAGTACGGTGGCGAACGCGCCAACGAGGATCCGATCGAAGCGAGCGCGGGGTTCGCGAACCCCAATCCCGGCGAGAACTACATCATGCTCCTCAGGAACGGGCTCACTCCCGAGAGGATCGCCCAGTTCTGCAAAGTAGGAAACAAACCGAATCAGGAGAACGTAGGAAACCAACCGAATCAGGTGTTGGCGAACGTCCGTATGGACTCGAAGGTCTCATCGCTCTTTTCAATCCTCTCCCACCTGTACGTGATCGGCAGGTGCGATGCGGGGAGCGTCGACGAGGTGTGCCTGCGAGTCCACCACAAGCACGTCTACGAGACCACCGCAGACGACTTCTCGAATACGTTCTCCCTCATGCGCAAGGGTGTGGTCGATCTCATCAAGCACCCGGATCCCAATGACGACACCCCTCCGCCCGCAGGCCTGCAGGATCTGGATCCGATGTCGCAGCTCAACGCCGAGCAGCGGGAAGGCGCGATGTTCTTCAAGCGCACCGCGATCCCGACGACCGCCCATGTTGCGGAGACGCTGGCCATCTACAACGTGCTCAAGCAGATGTCCGCGCCGAACGGTCCGGCCGAGTCGCAGGTTACCTACAACGGCGTACAGTTCACGCTCAGCGTCGCGAACGGCGTCCTCACCGCGAAGGAGCGGGTGAACATCGACGTCTGGCAGCTGCGCGACGGGTCGAATAAGGACGACTACCATCTCGACAAGGTCCGGAAGAACGTCGAAATCCCGATCGTGTGCCCCCTCGACGTGCGCGGCTTCCTCTCGCAGATCGAAGACGAGATCGCGGCCAACGCGACGGTCTACGGACGCGAGGCGGCGCTCGCGCTCTTCAACGCGGAGGGCTTCGACGCCGGCTCCAGCCGCGCCCGCCAGCTCGCGCTGAACGTGATCGCCGGCATCACCGGCACGCTCGCGACTGAACTCTGCCACGTGCCCACCACGGACCTGACGGAACTCGCGCGCGGCATGCTGCAGACCCAGGGCGACCCGAAGGCGTTCTTCAAGGAGAGGCTCGCCGGCCTCAACGGCGACGGCGTGACGCGCTTCAACGGCGCGGCCACGCTCGAACTCTACCGGAAGATGCAGGCGACCGACCGGAACCAGCTCGACGAGATGGTCAAGCTGCCCGTGGAAAACAAGACCCGCGAAGGCGAGACGCTCGTCCAGTCGCGCCGTCGCCGCGTCCACGAGTTCATCGCCGAACTCGTAATGCCCGACGACACGACTCGCTACGACATCGACCGCGACGCCGGCAGGACCGACGCTGACATCATGCGCCGGACGATACTCTCCCACAAGTACGAACTCGGCATCGTGCTGCGTTCGCTCGGCTCCGATTCGGACCTCCTCGACACCTTCAGCCTGGCCACCGGCGGCGAAGTCGACGGCGTGGTGCCGCGCACCCACGAGATCACCACGACCCTCAAGGCGCGCATGATCCAGCTGAAGTCCATGGTGGACGCGGCCGGCGGGCTGGACGCCTTCTTCCAGGCGCTGGAGACGAACGACGGCGCGGGCGTTCCCGGGCTCGCCGACTTCCTCAATGGATTCTCCTCCGACCTCGCCTCGGCCTCGGACAAGGTGCTCGCGAAGATGCAGGGCGTCCTCACCGAGAAGCTCGCCACCGCGTTCCGCCAGTCCACGGCGACCGCCAAGAACAAGCAGCTCTGGCAGAAGACGCTGGATGAAATCGCGGGATCCGGCACGCTCGACGTCGACACCGGCTACGGTCAGCTTCTCATGGAGGCGCTTTCGACCTACTTCTCCAAGATGGAGCCGATCGACCGCCACCGCATGGCGTCCTCGCTGCTGCGCTACGCCGGCTCCGAGTCCAACTCCGGCGAGATTCTGGGCGCACTCATCAAGGGCGCGGGCCCGGTGCTGCAGAAGCTCATGCAGGGCCTGCCGCAGACCGCGCTACCGCAAGACCTCCGGCAGGCGGTGGCGGACCTCAAGTGCAACCTCCCGTCCATACCGCCGGAGATGGTCCGCGCCACGCTCCTCGACATGGTCGAGCGCTCCAACGGACGCATCACGTCTATCGAGCTGACGAAGTCCCTCGGCGCGGCGACGGTCGGCCAGGCGTTCCTCTGCAAGATCGTGACGGTCGACAACCCCGCCGGCGAGGAGTGCGTCGTCAAGATCCTGCGTCCGGACGTCCAGGCCCGCGCCCGCCGCGAGCGCGACCTCTTCCTCGACATCGCGAAGCGGACGAAGGGAATGGCGGGCGTGTTCGACGTCCGGCTGGAGGGCATCTTCAAGGAGCTTGACTTCACGGTTGAGGCCAACAACGTCAAGCAGGGCTCGATCTACACCTCCGGCGTCGTCAACGACAAGATCGAGGGCGTGCGCAGCATGGAGCTCTACCCGTTCATCGCGGCGACCGCCAACACCCTTGTCGTCCGCAAGGCCCCCGGCGTCACCTACGACCGCTTCATCGCCGACTCGAAGGCCAGGGTCGACACGGTCCTCGGCAAGCTGAAGAAGGTCCGCAACGCCGACGGAAGCGTAAACTACCTCAGCGGCGACCCCACCAAGATCCTCACGACGCGCGAGGCGCTCCTGGACACCTACAACGACATCCTCGCGCGGCAGAAGCAGCTCACCGGCTTCATCGAGAAGTGGACGTTCGAGGCCATCTTCGACGGCGGGTTCTTCCACGGCGACGTGCACGCCGGCAACCTGATGTGCGACGGAACGCGCCTCACGGTGATCGACTACGGCAACGCCTCCAGGTTCTCGGCGAGCGAGCTCAACAGCCTCAAGTGGGCGCTTGCCTGGATTCCGGCGAAGAAAGCGTCCAAGTTCCTGGAAAACTACGAGAATCTTCTCTCGGCCGAAGGCAAGAAGACCCTCGCCGCCAAGCGCAATGACCTCGTCAGGGCGCTGCAGGAGGTCTTCGACCGCGCGGACGCCTCCGACATCGGGCGCATCATGTCGGCGGCCTTCCAGCTCATCCAGGAGATGGGCGTGGAACTGCCGGGTCCGATCTTCAG
>JAEEOY010000134.1 GCA_016284515.1 Kiritimatiellia bacterium
GCGAGACGAGCGCCCTGCGCTCCTCCTCTATCTTTTTTAAGTTCATAGTAAGGTATTATACTCACTATTTTGGCAAAAGTCAAGGGGGAATGCGAAATAAAGTCAAAAAAAAATTCAACGGGCGGCTTCGAAGGGAAACCGCCTGACCCGCTCCAACAGCCCGCGCGCCGACAAAAGTCAGCGCGAAAATTTAATCATTTGGAATCCTTGGCGAAATTTCAGACTCCGCAGGCGAGGTCGGAGAGCCCCGCCCGGACAAGCGCATAGCGGCGCTGTCCGGAAGGATCGACGATGACGGCGGCGGAATCCAGGAAGCGCGGCCAGTTCGCGAGGTCGAAGTCGGTCTTCACGCCGCGCGCATGCAGGAACGCCGCGACGTAGACGTCATGCGTCGCGTAGACGCCGAGCTTGGCCGTAAAGGTCGAAAGCGCGTGCGCCTCGTACGCGTCGGTTGCATCTGCAATCGGAGCAAAACCGCGCTGCACGCCGCTGCGCATATACTCGAACATCCGCTCGAAGAACGAGCCGTCGCTGAAGATGCGCCACATCTCAAGTTCGGACGCGACATACGCCGAGCCGTTTCCTATCTCCGCGTCAGGAACAACCTCCGCGCCCGCGAGCCCCATCCCCTCCGCGATGCGCTCAGCGGTCATGACGGTGCGGCGCAGGGGGCTGGCCCTGAACTGGACCGAATCCGACGCGCCGGCGAGGAGCCGTCCGAAATCGACGCTCATCCTCTCCCCGTTCGCGGTCAGCGGAAGCGCCGCGCCGAAGGACTTGTCGTCGAAGGCGATCTTCGGGCGCTCGGCGTGGCGAACGAAAAGGAGCACGCGGCATCCGGCCGCGAGCTCCCTTCTCACATCGTCAAGCGTGATTCCGTCCGTCATGTACGGCCTCAGTAGACCTTGATGAACGTCTCCTTCTTGAGGCGCTCGATCCAGTCCGTGTAGATGCGCTTCGCCTCCTCGTTCTTCACGTTGGCGGCGATGACGTCGTAGGCGTCAGCGAAGGACATCTTCCCGCCTCCGCGCTCGTCGTCCTTGCGTAGGAGGAACTTCCATCCGTCGAGCTCGATCCACTTCGAGATCGTGCCCTTGGGCATCTTGGCTATCTCCTCGCATATCTCCGGACGGAACACGTCCTCTGGCCGAACGTCCTTCCACTGTCCGCCTTCCTTCGCCTTCGCGTCGGCGGAGTGCTCGCGCGCGAGGTCGGAGAACGGCGTTCCCGCCTTGAGCGCCTCGTCGATCTCCGCGGACTTCTCGGAGTCGCCCGGCTTGAGGAGAATCGCGGAGACGGTGACGCGCCTGTCGGCGATGTAGCGCTCGGGGTGCGCGGCGTATTCGTCGCGCATCGCGGCCGGCGTCGCCTGGATGTTCTTGTCGACGATCTGCCAGCGCATCGCGTTCACGATCATGTCGTCCTTGATGCGCTGACGCCACTCCGGATACGAAACACGGTCCTTGGAGAGCGCCTCCATGAGCCGGTTGCGGTCGCCGTTGAACGCACGCTGGATTATGTCGCGGATCCTGTTCTCGACGACCCAGTCCTGCATCTGGAGCTTCGCCTCCTTCGCCGCGCGCAGGATGAGCTCGCGCTCGATCATCTCGTCGCGGATGTCGGCGTACTTCTCGACACCTGCGCCCGAGCGGCGCATCTCGTTGGCGATGTCGCTCTTTAGGATCACCGACGAGCCGACGCGGGCGGCAATGCCGTCCACCTCGGCCGCGCCGGCGGCAAGAGCGGCCAAAAGCGAAAAAGCAAGAAGATGTTTTGTTTTCAACTTTTCAACTTTCAACTTTTCAGCCTTCAACTTTCTCACAGCATCGCCGCGATTGCAGCGCCCACCATCGGGGCGTCGTCGACCTGCGGGGTGATTGCGTAGTGGATGTTCCTGCGCTGCACGAGCATGTCGTCGAGCTCGCGCCTCACCGTCGCGTCGAACGGAATCGCGCGCGTCTTGTAGTACGTCGAGCCGTCGGCGTTGATCGCGACGGGAGCGGACGCGTCGACGCCCTCACCGGACTTGATGACGAACGCCGCGAGCTGGACCGCCGTGAGAACGGCCGCGCGCTCGAAGACGGGGATGCCGAGCTTCTTGGCGATCTTGGCGTCGTCGGGATCGGCGAAGATGGCGTCGAGCACGTTGTCGCGCCCTTCCTTCTTGAAGCCCGCGCAGAAGTTGTCGAAGTCCATCGTCTCGAGCGAGCCAAGCCCGCCGATCGCGTCCGCGGCCTTCTTGGAGAAGAAGCCCTCCTTCGCCGCTGCCTTGTAGATCTCGAGTCCGACGCCGCCGAGGTACGCGCCCGCGATCATCTTCTCGAGAAGACCGACGCCCGGATTGCCCGTCTTCGCGTCCGCCGCGTCGTCGAACCTGCTGCGCGGCGCCTTGTCGAACGCCCCGGACTCGGCGTTGATGATCATCGATCCCGCCTGGTCGAGGTCGGGCATCTTCGCGATGTTGCGGTTCTTCTCGACATAGGCCGTGTTCGTGCCGGTGCCGAGGATGAAGCCGATGTAGGAGGAGTAGGTCTTGTCGCCCTCGGTCGCCTTCGCGGCGAGCAGGGTCGCGACGGTGTCGTTGACAACTGCAACACCCTCTCCGCCGGTGCGCTTGAGAAGCTCCTTGCCGACGTACTGTCCGACAATCGCCGGCGCCTTGATGTTCTTCGTCCAGCGGACGAGCTTCGCGTCGAGGTCCTTCGTCGCCTCGGCCGGATAGGAGAAGCACCATCCGAGCTTCTTGCACGTGGGCTTGCCCTCAAGCCTCTTCACCTCGGCCGCGAACGCATTGTAGAACGACTCCTCGTCGACTTCGCCCTTCGTGCCGGGCATCGGCTGGTTCTGCTTGTCGGAGATCTGCGGCGGAATCGAGACGATCGCGCCGCGGAAGTTCGTGCCGCCCGCGTCGAGGACTGCTGCGGAAGCGCCCTGGGGGATCTTGCCGTTGACGCCGACGAACGTGGGAATCATCATCAGGGACGACGGCTCGCCCTTGAGCCCCTTCTCCATCTCGGAGATGAAGGAGACGAGAAGCGCCTGCCTGTCAAGTTCGGACGCGGAGACGAATCCGTTGTCCCGGAGAAAATCCTCAACTGTCTTCATTTTCTGCTATTCCTTTCGATAGGTTTATCCAGTCTTCGTTAGAGAGCTGTTCAGCCCTTAACTGTGATTGTATCAAATCCTTGAATACGCTGCCAAGCTGCTTGCGACGATGTTCAAATGCTTTTTTCGTCAAACGACGGAAAACATCGCGTTCCTTCGCCGAAAGTGCAACATTTCTTTCGTGGCGTGTAAGTGTAACAACCGACGACCCTATCTCGGGGCGCGGCCAGAAACAGCTCGCCGCCACTTTGCGCACAATCTTGACGTCGTAGTCGAGCTGAGCCCACACGCCCGCAAGGCCGCGAGTCTTCGACCCCTCCTTCGCCGCAAGACGCTCCGCGACCTCGGTCTGGACGAGCACTGTCATCGACGGAATCTCCCTCGCCTGCACGAGCTCGAGGAGGATGCGCGTCCCCGCCTGGTACGGCAGGTTGGAGACCATATGGGTGAAATCATGCGCTGCGAGCGATGGATCATGGATGATGTCCAGCGCATCGCCTGACACGACCGTCAACTTCGCGGGATTGCCGAGCGACTCGGCGAGACGCGCGGCAAGCACCGGATCCTTCTCGACCGCAGTTACCGAACATCCGCGTGAAAGCATCTCCTCGGTGAGCACGCCGAGTCCAGGCCCTATCTCAAGGACCTTCGCCTTCGTCGGATCCTCGCATCCGGCGAGCCCGGCGTCCACAATCGCGACAAGCGCGTTGCGGTCGATGAGAAAGTTCTGGCCCAGCACCTTGTTCGGATGGAACTCGTGCTCGATGCACCACGCCTTGACCTGACTCGGACTCGTAAGATTCATGTCACCTTCCAGCCATTCGACTTTTCAACCGTTTACAGAATTCTGTCTATGACACTGATGTAGTTCCACTCAGGATCGTCTACGGATCCCGTCACCTTGAACTCGAGGAGCAGCTTCGTGAACGGGAATGTCACCGGCCTCACGAGCTTCGCGAGGAAGGAGTCGTTTCTGAGGAGCTGCAGCCGCACTACGAAGTCCAGCTTGTCGTTCGGGATGTCGTACTTCCCCCACGCCTTGATCGTGAAGACGTCGCCTTCAATGTAGATGTTGTCCGACTCGATTATTCCGTTCGAGATCGTGTAGTCGGCGGACACCTGCGACTGGTTGACGAGCCCGGCGACTCCCGGTACATTCTTCGCGAGATAGTCGGTAAGGCCCATGAACAGCTTCATCTGCGAAATGCACTCGTCCGTCACGCGTATCTTTCCGCGTCCGTTGAGCCGCGGATACAGGTTCGTGGAGATCGGACCCGAAAGCTCTCCCGCTCCGTTGACGACTCCGCGCCGTCCGCCGAAGTCCTTGCCGAGCGCCTCCGCGAACTCGGCGAGCGATCCGTCACGGCAGTCCATCGAGATTCTGAACGTCGCCTCCTCCGCATCGCCAGCGGGAACCCTGATGGCGGCTTCGCCGGAGTACATTCCGCCGTCGCGCCCCTTCGCCCGCACGTCGGTGAACGACACGGTGTCGCCCTTGTACGCGTAGTTGAGCGAGACGTCGTCGAGATGCATGTCGAAGAACATGCCCTTCTTGAAGGAAATCGTGCCGCTGAGGTCGTTGTCGGCCTGTCGCGCGGAATCGGTCGCAAGCGTGCCGTTTACCGTGATCTCCGGCGCCGTGTCGCAGCGGACGCAGTCGAGCGTCCCGTCGTTGAGGTAGTCGATTATGTCGAGGAGCGGAGCCTTGTCGAGCGACGAGCGCGCGTCGAAATCAATGTTGACGACGTCGTTCGTTCCGCGCACTGAGAGCTTGCCCTCCAGCGGGCGGCCCTTCGGATCGCGCGCGACGAGCGGACCTATCGTGGTGACGTAGTTCAGGTTCGTTCCGCGCGTGTAGACCGAGACGTTTATCTCGCCGTCGACCTGGCGCATGGGAACGCCGTTGTAGCGTCCGAGCACCGGATGAAGCTCCAGGTGCAGCTTGAAGTCGCTGTTGACGAGGTTGACGTCCCACACGCATTCGGCACGGACGGGCTCAGTAACGCCAGTGAACGCGTCCATGTACGGCAGCGCCGAAGGAATGTCGAGCGCGACGAGCATCGGACGGAAATGCGCCTGGCGCGCCTCTCCGCGCGTCTCGCCGTACACCCGCTGCGTGTCGAAGTCGACGTAGCAGGTTCCGTCGAGCACCATGCGCCTGTCGATGTCGGGCCACATCACGTGGAACTCCTCAAGCTCAATCCTGTGCGCGCCGGTTCTCACGACCGCGCGCACCCTGTCGGGAGCTACGCCCAGCACATCGGGCCTCACGAGCGAAAGCGTGAACTTCGGAATCTTCGGCAGCTCGACCTCGACGCGCTCGTTGCGCTCCTGGTTGCCCAGCTTGTAGTAGCCGTCATGGAGACGCGGCACCTTCAGCGCCACAACGCGAACGCGGCGGAGGATGAAGTCGACCGAAACGCTGTCGGCGCTCATGAGCGGCTGCAGGGGGTCGGCGCGCTCCTTGTCGTAGAGGCGTATTCCGCCGATGCGAGCGCCATGGCGGAAGCCGAACGCCGCCGAGTCGCACTGGAACACAAGCCGATCGGGAAGACGCGCGCTCACCGCGGAGACGACCCATCCCGACGGAATGCGCTGGTCGCGGAAAAGGAGGCTGCCCAGGAAAAGCAAAAAAACGATGAAGGTCCACTTCACCGTCTTCATCAGAAATCTCAGGATTTTCTTCACTGCCGCAGTTTGATTTCTTGTGTCAGTTGTTGGCAGCCCCTAGGAGAGTCGAACTCCTCTTACCTGGATGAGAACCAGATGTCCTAGCCGATAGACGAAGGGGCCACTTCATTGGTGCACCTGGTGGGACTTGAACCCACAAGCCTTGCGGCACTAGAACCTGAATCTAGCGTGTGTGCCAATTTCACCACAGGTGCCAACGAGCGCATAGTATATCAAAATTCGTTTCGCACAGTCAAGGGGGCTATTTGAAAAAAATCACTTTTCTCAAATCAGCCCCCTGGACGGTTCCGTCAGATGCTCCAGCCGCCGATCTTGAACGCGCGGCAGATCTCCGAAACGAGTATCGCTATCATGAACGCCGGGGCGATGTACTTCACCATGACGACGTACAGCGGCCTCGCCGTGAACTTCCTGCCGCCCTCCTCGACCTCGTCGATGACGGCCTTCGGCGTGAGGACCCATCCGACGAAGATGCACGTCGCCGTCGCGACGACAGGCATGAGCGCGGAGTTCGTGATGAAGTCGAAGAAGTCGAGGAACTGCATCTTGAAGAGCGTGATGTCTCCCCACGGACCGTACCCGAGCGCGGAGAACGTCGCGAGGAACATGAGGATCGCGGCCGTGAAGAACGTAGCCGCCTTGCGCTCGAGATGCAGGAGGTCGCAGACGGACGCCACGCACGCCTCGAAGAGCGATATGGCGCTCGTCGCGGCAGCGAACGTCACGAGCAGGAAGAACGCGAGACCGATCCACGCGCCGGCTGCGCCGAGCGTCGCGAATACCTTGGGAAGCGTGATAAACATGAGGCCAGC
>JAEEOY010000020.1 GCA_016284515.1 Kiritimatiellia bacterium
CGATCTCGCGGTTGCCGGCCTTGCCGGAGGCGAGCAGAAAGACGGAGTCGTTCGTCGACTCGTCTCCGTCCACGACAAGGCGGTTGAAGCTCTTCCCGACGGCAAGCTGCAGCGCGCGCTTGAGCATCCGCGGCGAAACCGCCGCGTCGGTCGTCACAAAGCCGAGCATCGTCGCCATGTTCGGCTCGATCATCCCCGAGCCCTTGGACATCCCGCCGACGACGACCTTCTTGCCGCCGACCATAATGGAGACGCAGGCCTGCTTCGGACGCGTATCCGTCGTCATGATCGCCTTCTCCGCGTCGAGTCCGTGCGCCGCGGTGCGTCCGAGCGCCTTCTTCGCGAGCTTCATCCCCGCGAGGAGGCGGTCCATCGGAAGGCGCCTCCCGATGACGCCGGTCGAGGCGACGAGCACGTGGTGCGGATCGATCCCGAGCTCCCCCGCCGTCACGAGCGCGGAGAGGCGCGCGTCCGCAAGGCCCTGCTCGCCCGTGCACGCGTTGGCGCACCCCGAGTTCGCGAGGATCGCCTGGATGCGTCCGCCCTTGATCACCGAGCGGTCGTACACCACCGGCGCCGCGGCGACCTTGTTCGTCGTGAAAAGAGCCGCGGCGGCGCAAGGCTCGTCGGCGACTATGAGCGCGACGTCGTTGCGTCCCTTGTACTTCACTTCCGCCGCGACTCCCGCCGCGCGGAACCCCTTGGCGGAGCATACCCCGCCCTTAATTTTTCTGCAAGCTGACATTGGTGTATATTATACCAAAATATCAGCCGCCGTTTCAGGGCGCTTTTAATAGTCGGTGAACGCGCGTGGTTATTTCGAGAAAAGGCGCTTCATCTCGGTGAGGCGAGACTTCTCCGCGACGAGGACGGAGTTCGGCGTCGTGACGACAACGAGGTTCTTGACGCCGAGAAGCGAGATGCGAGCAGAGCGGGCGACGCAGATGTTGCCATCCGCCTCGACGACGTTGCACGGCCCTTCGCGGACGTTCCCGCGCGAGTCGTGCGGGAAGTACTTGTCGAACGCGGCAAAGCTGCCGACGTCGTCCCACCCGAAGTCGCCCGGCACAACCTCGACGTTCTTCGCCTTCTCCATGACAGCGTAGTCGAAGCTGATCTTGGGGAGCGCGGCGTAAAGGCGCGCGAGCTTCGCGGGCGCGATGGGTCCCGCGCCCCCGCCGATGTTCGCCAGGCACTCCAGTTCCGGGGCGTGCGCGGCAAATGCGCCGCGGAAAACCGACGCACGAGCGATGAACATTCCGGCGTTCCAGAGATATCCGGCTTTCACGTACTTCTTCGCCTTGGCCGCGTCCGGCTTCTCGACGAACGCGCGCGTCTTCGGCGAGATGTATCCGAAGCACGTCGCCGGGTAGTCGGGCTTGATGCCGATCGTGACGATCGCGTCCTTGCGCCGCGCAAGCGCGACGGCCTTCTTGACGACCTTTCGGAACTCCTTCGGCTTCGCGACCATCTGGTCGCTCGAGAAGAAGCCGATCACGGAATCGTCTTCACCTTCCGCCTGGAGACGCGGCTTCCTGCCGCGTTGCGCCGCCAGGCCCACGCCGAGCGCGACCGCGGCGCCTGTGTCGCGGCGCATCGGCTCGCCGATGATGTTGCCCTTCGGAACCTCGGGGAGCTCCTTCCGCGTCGCGGCAACCAGACTCTTTGTCGTCACCACGAATGCGTTTTCGGGCGCGACGAGTCCGTCAAGGCGCGCGAGCGCCTGGCGGATGAGGCTTTCGCCTCCGAACACGCGCAGGAACTGCTTCGGACGCTCCGGCGTCGAAAGCGGCCAGAACCGCTCACCCGACCCGCCTGCGAGAATGACTGCCTTGAAATCTGCTTTTGACATCTTCACTCCTTTACGTATAAAATTATAGCATATTCCAAGACGTTCTGCGCATGCATCTGCACATTCACCTACTTGACCGTCTTTTTGCCGGTGGCGCGCGCCTGGGCACCGCACTGCCCCGTTCACTCGCAGCAGTAGCCGACTCCGTGGACCGTGCGGACCGCAGAGGCTTCCCCTCCGACTTCGCCGACCTTGCGCCGCAGGTTCGCTACGTGCTGGTCCAAGGTGCGTGTCGTGCCAAGGTAGCTTACGCCCCACACCTCGTTCAGCATTCTGTCTCGCGCAAGCACTTCGCCCGGATGCGCCGCAAAGAGCGACGCAAGCTTCATCTCGATCTCCGTGAGCGGCACGGACAGCCTGCCCTTCTCCAGCCTGTAGTGCCTTACGCTGGCAGTGGCGCCGCAGAACTCGAAGTCCGCGGCGGCCTGTGCCTTCGGCGCGGCGGACTGGCCGGCGCGCCGAAGAGCGGCGGCGACGCGCGCGAGGAGCTCACGCACGCCGAACGGCTTTGTCACATAGTCGTCTGCGCCAAGTTCAAGCCCGATGACCTTGTCTATCTCCTCGCTCTTCGCAGACAGCATCAGCACCGCCACATTGCTCCCCGCCGCGCGCATCTCACGGCAGACGTCGTACCCGCTCTTCCCCGGCATCATGACATCGAGCACGACAAGGTCAAACGGCTCGGACGCACCCTTCCATGCAGAGATAGCCGCCACGCCGTCCGAAGCGGTCTCCACGGCGTACCCTTCGCCCGAAAGAAGGTCCTTCAGCGTCTCGCGTATGTCCGCGTCGTCTTCCGCAACAAGTATCCTCTTCATTGACAACCTCCGAACTTGAGAATGAACTCCGCGCCGCCTCCTTCACGCTCCGCGCAGACGAGCGTGCCTCCCATGCCCTCCGCGAGCCTGCGCGCTATGGAGAGGCCGAGGCCGCTTCCAGACGACTTGGCGGCGAGCGAATCGTCGCACCTGTAGAAGCGGTCGAACACTCGCTCCCTGTCGCGCCTTGGCACGCCAGGCCCGCGGTCCGCGACCGTCACAGCGCCTTGCGAACCAACCCTCACGTCAAGCCGCTTGCCCTCCGCGGCGTATTTGACGGCGTTGTCGATAAGATTCAGGACTATCTGGCTCACGGCGTCGCGGTCTACGCGCCGCACAGCTGGCTCTGCGGTGGTTTCGACTGCGAGCGCCATGCCAGCGGACTCCACGCGCGAACGCAGGGACTCCGCAGCGTCCCGCACCACATTGCGCAGGTCGACGTCTGCGAAGTCGTACTTGCGCCTGTTCTGCTCAAGACGTCCGAAGTCCAGGACGTTGTCAACAAGCCGCGTCAGGCGCTCGGACTCCTTCGTTATGACGCCGAGATACCGCGCCTTCGCCGCATCGTCCTTCGCTCGTCCCTCCGAAAGCATTTCCGCGCAGAGGCGTATCGACGTAAGCGGCGTCTTGAGCTCGTGCGAGACGTTCGAGACGAACGACGTCTTCCGCTCCGACTCGCGCCTCTCGTGCCGCGCTTCGGCGACCAGAACAACGACGCCCGCCGCGAAGAGCAGGAAAATCACGCCTCCAGCGGACGCCGCGAGCAGCTGCACGCCTATTCCGTCAGAGGCAATATCGGACGCACCCGTGCGCCACAGCGCAAGAGTGCGGTGCGGAAGCACCGGGGAAAGTGTAAACACCTCGTCGGGCTGGGCTTCCTCCGGCGTCGCACCTGTCTTGAACAGAGCCTTTCCCGACCCGTCCCTAACCTCAATGACGAACCCTTCCCCCGCAGCATCGGCAAGGACGGACGGAAACTCGGCGAGGAACGCGACCGTCTCAAGCTCGACGCCTACTATGCTTCCGCCAGCAGCCCTGCGCCAGCCGACAAAGGAAAGCCGGTCGCCTTCGAACCACGACTTCCAGGTGAAATCCTTTGCCGTATCCCTGAACCCTTCTTCGAAAAGCGTCACATATCTGCCGAGGAAACGACGCTCCTCCTGCGTCGCCCCGCGTTCTACCGGAAAGACAACGCCGCGTCCCGCGACCCAGCGAAACGCGTTCCTAACGAACGGCTCACGACGGGAAATCTCGGCGAGCGCGGCGTCCGTCGGATTTGACAGAACGGACGCCACGGCAGTCTCCGCGGCGTGCTTCGCCCGCTCCACGCACGCGGCGAGGCCGAGCGAAACGCGCCTTTCGGCAAGCGCGGCGTCCTTTCTTGCGGCTTGGGCGGACATCGCCGCAAGGTCGCCGGCAATCATTTCGGCCACCACCCATGCGAACACAAGCGAAACCGCCAAAAGCGTCACGACGGCGACCGAGATGTGCCAGCGGCGTTTCATTTCGACTGCTGGTTCATGAGCTGGAAGCTGCGCGTCTTCATGCTCTTGCGCCCTCTGCGGCTATAGGACGACGCATTCATGCTTCTCGAATTGCCGAGCTGCATGTCGGCGTCCTCCTCAAGCGCGGCGTCCCTGCCGATGACGCGCTGTACCTCCATCGAATTGGAATAGTTGCGCCGCATGAGCTCTTCCGCCGCCTTGAAATCGCCGCGGTCCGCGAGCTTCAGCGCTTCCTCTGTGCGAACGGCGTTCTCGTTCAGCGCGCGCTCGCGGACAACGCTCTTGTTTACGCTTGCGGCCACAGCGGCTGCGTCAGCGGAATAGGTGACCGTGCCAACGCCTGTGACGGTCTTCTGCCTCTCGTCCTTCGGGTCGACGTACGCGACCTCGGCCTTGGCGATCTCCCGTGCGGAGCCGACGGATCCCGGGGCCGCGTCGCACTTGACGATAACGTACTTCTCCTGCCCGCCGTAGAGCTGGTTGAGGTCGATGGAAACGGTTCCGTCGAGGATGCGTCCGTCGCGTCCAATCAGCTCGACTGGCGTGAAGCCGACGCCAAAGTTTACCTTGAGCGCCACCTTGGTCGCAGCCACGGACAGCACGTCGCCAAGCTCGCTCGCGAAGACTCGAGGCAGGTCTCCGGACTTCTCGACGAAGTAGCTGTTGCCGTCCGACTTCTGCGAGAGGCGCGTCATCAGATCCTCGTTGTAGTCGACGCCAAGTCCGATAGTGGACACTGCTATGCCCTCCTTCATGAGGAGAGCCCCATAGCGCCCGAGCTCCTCCGCCGAAGACGGACCGACGTTGGCCTGGCCGTCCGAGAGGAGCAGGATGCGACTTATCTCGCACTTGCCCTTGAACTTCCTGATCTCCGTCGCGCCAGCGGAGACGCCGTCGAAGAGCGCGGTGCACCCGCGGGGCTCAATAGCGTTGATACGGGCTATGAGCGCCTCCTTCTCGGCGACATACTGCGCGGGGACGATCACCTCGCTGCTGTTGTCGTATGCGACGACGCTCACGATGTCCTTCGCTTCAAGCCGCCTTATCGCCTCGCACGCCGCCTCCCTCGCCTTGACGATCTTGTCGCCGCTCATCGAACCGGAGCGGTCCAGAACTATGGCGAGGTTCACTGACGGACGATTGGCAGCCGCCACCTTGTCCGCCGCAAGCGTCACCTTCACGTACGCCTCGCCCGCCTTGTCGGCAAGCCGCACCGAGTAGTCGGGTTCGACCCGGCAGGAGACTCCCGCCGACGCGCCCCCGAACATAGTCGCCGCAAACGCGGCTATAGCAAGTCTTGCAATATTCATATTCATCCGTCCTTTCGTTGCATCTCGGGCGTCATTGCCCTCGACGGTGAACATTTAACCATTTTTCGCGCTGGCGGTTGTCAAGCCTCGGTAAAACGTTTGTAAAGAATTCGTAAAGTAAATCCACTCGCACAATCCGCCCGCGATGATAACCGCCCTGAAAGTCGAAGTGCTCATTTACTACTTCCTTTGAAGTCGAGAAGATGTCCGATGAGATAGCGGAGGCCGCGGTAGTAGAAGGCGATGTTGAACAGGTTGCGGCGGAAGAGGTGCCAGAGCGCGGCGGGCTGGAGGAAGCCGCGGTACACCTTGCGGATCGCGCACTTTATCTCGTCCTCGGACGCAAGCGGCGTCTTCGTTATCGCGCGGCGCATGTCATATTCGTCCCAGTCGAGCGTGTTGAGTCCGTCGTTGGCCTTGAGCTCCTTGAAAAGCGGCGTTCCTGGATACGGAATCGTAAGCGTGCACTGAAGCGTCTTCGCCCAGCCC
The DNA here is from genome assembly GCA_016284515.1 of Kiritimatiellia bacterium. Lineage (GTDB taxonomy): Bacteria > Verrucomicrobiota > Kiritimatiellia > RFP12 > UBA1067 > UBA1067. The sequence continues at coordinate 5,975 of JAEEOY010000020.1, forward strand.
TTCGCAAGGAGCTTGCGCGCGAGGGCGACGGTGTTGGCGATTTCCTTTGGACCCTCCCTGGCGTGTCCGAACATGAAAGTGACGTGCACGTCGAGCCCCGCCTCCGTC
>JAEEOY010000135.1 GCA_016284515.1 Kiritimatiellia bacterium
AGCATGCGAATTGCACTGAGATCGGATGGGGCGGAATCATCCTCGACGAGGCGCAGGCGATAAAGAATCCGGACACACAGGCCGCACGCGCCCTGCGTGCGCTCGGCGTGCCGAGGAGAGTCGCGCTCACGGGAACGCCGGTGGAGAACTCCGTCGCGGACATCTGGAGCCTCGAGGAATTCCTGAACCCCGGGCTTTTCGGGGACCGCAAGTCGTTCGAAGAGCGCTTCGTGCGTCCGCTCGCGGAAGATCCGAGGAGCTCCCAGGGAAAGAAGCTCAGGCGGGCGCTCGAGCCGTTTGTGCTGAGGCGCACGAAGGACGATCCCGCCATCGCGGGCGAGATAGGCGAGAAGCGCGAAGTGCGCGAATACTGCATGCTCGCGCCCGCCGACCGCGCGGCGTACGAGACGGCGCTTTCCGACTACCGCGTTGGCGAGCGCAGGCAGGGCGACGTCTTCGCGCTCATCACGCGGCTCAAGCTCGTTTGCGACGGATTCGACGGAGGCAGGGTTGCGGGAGGCAAGGCGGACCGGCTTGTGGAGCTTCTGGGCACGATATTCGAGAACGGAGAGTCGGCGCTCGTCTTCACGCAGTACGCCAAGGTCGGCGAGGCGCTCAAGAAGCTCATCGAAAAGGCGTTCGGGCGTCCGGTGCCGTTCCTGCACGGCGGGCTCACCGCCGCGCAGCGCGAGCGGCAGATCGAGCTATTCAACAGCCCGTCCGCGCCGGCCTCGGCCTTCGTCCTGAGCCTGAAGGCCGGCGGATACGGACTCAACCTCACGAAGGCCTCGCACGTGATTCACTACGACCGCTGGTGGAATCCGGCGGTGGAGGACCAGGCGACTGACCGCGCGCACCGCATCGGACAGGACAAGACAGTCTTTGTGCACACGTTCGTCTCCGAGGGCACGATCGAGGAGCGCGTCGAGGAGATACTCGCGCGCAAGGAGTCGCTCGCGGGGCTCCTCAAGGACGGCGAGGCGCTTCTCAGGGCGGCGAAGCTGGCATGAAAAGTTGAAAGGTTGAAAGGTTGAAAAGACGGATACTAAAAGTCGCTTTTGTGTTTCTGCTTGCGGCGTGCGCGGGGGTGTGCATTCTCCTCGGACGCGACGGAGTGGAGACCGATCTCCTCGCGCTCGTCGGCGCGAAGGGCACTCTCGTCGCCGCACTTTCGGAGAAGTCGTCTTCGCAGATTCGCGTCTTGTGTGCGGACGAGCGGCGTGCAGAGCTGTGCCGCCAGGTTTTTCCGTTCGACGCGCCGATAGATCCGACCAAAGTCATTGAACTCGTACGCACTCACGGAAGGGGCCTCCTCTCCGCGAAGCACCGCGCGCAGCTCGCCGCAGGAGAGACAAACAAGATCGTCCGCTCGGCGATGCGCCGCGACTACTCCGGCGTGGGGCTGTTTCCGAAGGCGGACGATCCGTACTACTTCCTCGCCGACTTCGCGATGGACTTCCGCGCCTTCGCGCCGAATCTCCCCGAGGGCGCGGTGCTGCTGACGGGTGACGCGGCAAATGCGCCGCGGGACGTTCCGCGCCTAATCGCGCTCTCCATCGGCATGGACGGCATCGCGCTTTCAGGCGCGCCGTTCCACACGTATCTCGCGACGGAATCCTCGAAGCGCGAGATAAACACGCTTGGTGCCGTGTCGCTAGTCGCCGTCCTGCTGATAGGATTCCTCCTGTTCCGAAGTTTCCGGTTCCTGCTGCCGACCGCGCTCGCGCTCGGCGCCGGATTTCTCGCCGGGTCCGCTGCGGCGCTGCTTCTTCCTGGGCGTCCGCACGTCCTCACCTTCGTCTTCGGCACGACGCTCATCGGACTCGGCGTTGACTACTGCTACCACGGTTTCGCGCGGCGGAAGGGCGAGAGCGGATTCGTCCGCAACCTCACCGGCGCTCTCGTGACGACATGCCTCGCCTTCGCGCCGCTGTTCTTCTCGGAGGTCGCGGTGCTCAATCAGATGGCGGTATTCACAATCGCCGGGCTTGTGTCGATATACGCCTTCGTGCTTCTGTTCGGAAGGACGTGCGGAAACGGCGGGACCGGCGCGACTCTTGTCTGGGTCACGCGGAGTATGTCGATTGCGCGTGCGGCGCTGTTCGTGCTTGCTGCGCTTGGCCTTCTGCGTCTTTCGTTCGGAAACGACCCCTCGTCGTTCTACAAGATGGACGCCGATCTCGCGAGGGGCGAAGCCGAGGTCGCGAAGGCGGCGGGGATTACGGACTCTCGCTTCGCGCTCGTCGACTTTGAGAAGTGGCAGCGCGAGAACGCGGCGCTCAAGGCGAAGATGGGCGTCGAGCCGCGCGGGGAGTTCCTGTCCGCGGCGTATCTGCCGCGCGAACTCACGTTGACGTTCGACGGGAGGGAATATCTTCTCCTGCCCGCGAAGATGGCGGAGGGGATTGCACAGGATGACGTCAGGATCGTCGACACCAAGGCGGAGTTGCAGTCGATGTTCGACGCATTCGCGTCCGAGACGGTCAGGCTCGTGTCAATCGCCTTCGCCGTCATGGTCGTCGCGCTGCTCGCGGTGTTCCGCCGCAGGTTCCTCTCGTTGGCGTGTCCGGTCGCGTGCGCGCTAGTCTCGACCGTCGGCGTGCTCGGATGGATGGGAACGCCGGTCAACTTCTTCCAGCTGCTGTGCTTCTTCGTGCTTGTCGGACTCGGAATAGACTACGCGATCTTCCACCGGTGCGGGGACTGCCATGACGGACGGTCGTGGAAGGTCGTGCGGGCGAGTTTCGTCACCAGTCTCGTCGGACTCGGCATGCTCGCCTTCACGGGCTTCCCGGTGACGCGCTCGATGGGCATAACGCTCGGCGTCGGACTCGTCTTCTCGTATCTCTTCTCCCTGCCGACCTGGAAGGACGTAGATCGTGCGCTGGCGGAGGAGGACGCGGCAAATGCGCCGCGCCGCGGCGGATCTGCCGCGCAGCCGGGCTGGGCCGACCAGCCGCAGCGCGGGGCGGGGAAGATTAGGATGTGGGCGATATTCACGACATACAGGATACTCGGCAAGTCGTTCACGAAGTTCGTTTGCATCTTCATCATTCTCTGCGTGTATCCCTGGGCGAAGCCGGTGAGGGATGCGCTGCGGAAGTTTCTCGAAGCGGCGAGACGCCGCTTCCCCCAGTCATGTGAGGATTTTCGCTTGTCTGAAGCGGCGAGACGCCGCTTCCCCCAGTCAGCGGGGGGCGCCATTTCACCTTTCCGCATTATGCTCAACTTCGCGTGGGCGATGGTGGACAAGATGGACGCGTGCTGCTTCATGAAGAGTCCGCCAAAGATGACGGTCGGCGGAGATTCCGGATGGATGAAGGGCGGATGCTTCCTCCTCTCGACCCATGTCGGATGCATCGAGGTCCTTCCCGCTCTCGCAGGGGCAGCCGATCCAGGTCCGCAACCAGCGCCTCTCGTCCACGCCTTCCAGCAGATGGGGCGCGACGCGATATACACGTCGTACTTCGTGAAGCATCTCGACAGAAGCAAGCTTCAGCTCCATGCGGTGGAGGCCATCGGCGTCGAGACGGCGGTCGGGATGCAGGACGCGATAAGGCGCGGGGAGATCGTGCTAATGGCGGGCGACAGGCCGGCCGCGAGCGGATCTGCCACGCTGAGGCGCGAGTTCCTCGGATGCGAGTGCGAGTTCCCGAAGGGGGTCTTCCGCTTCGCGAAGCTGATGGAGTGTCCGGTCTACGCCATCACCTGCGTGCGCACGGGATGGAACGCGTACGCTGTCGAGGCGAAGCTTTTGGGCGCGGACATCCTCGGCGACTACGTCGCGTTCCTGGAGTCCGCGGCTCTCGCTCATCCTGACCAGTGGTACCAGTTCTACGACTTTTTCGCGGGCGACGGGAAACTTGTCGATCGCCTGTGACGCAAAGCGCGGCAAATGTGCCGCGGTAAAATATGATATAATGCATGTGGAGGTATGTCTATGAGAGTTCTGGTTTTGTCTGCGGTGCTTTGCGTGTGCTCGCAGTTGCAGGCGTCTGCGGCGCTGTTCGCCGCTGCGACGGGTGTTGAAGTCGACCCCGCGAAAACTGGTGCGGAGTGTCTGACGCCTCGCGCCAGTTCGCGTCCGCACCTCAGGGTCACGGCGTGGGAGCTGCGCGACCGGACTGACGACGTCGGCGAGCTTGTGCAGAAGCGCGAGTGGCTGCTTCTGCCGACGACCCGCGGCTTCGAGCTGACGGCGAACGTCGTAGACGTGCAGGATGTCGTTACCGGAAAGGGCACGGTGTACCTGCGCCTCGCGCCACTTCCTGGCTCGCGCAACTGGGAGGGTCCGGATTTTGCGGTCAAGCCCGGCTCGGCGGAAGGCGTCACGGTCATCGACCGGCCGTGCCGCACGCTGAAGGTTCCGTATTCCGGCGGCGACATCGGACGCCGCGCGGCGCTCATGGCGGCGCAGCGCGAGCTGCGTCCGTTTGTGCCGGGGCGCGACGGACTTTTCCTGTCCAATACCTGGGGCGACCGCAACCGCGACGCGCGGCTGTGCGAGCCGTTCATGATGCAGGAGATCGACGCGGCGGCGAAGCTTGGCGTCGACGTCGTGCAGATAGACGACGGATGGCAGAAGGGCCGCACCGCGAATTCGTCTGCCGCGAACGGGAAGGGCGTGTGGGACGGATACTGGGCGACAGATCCCGATTTCTGGAAGCCGGATTCCGTCCGCTTTCCCAACGGACTTAAGCCCCTCGTGGACGCCGCGTCCGCGAAGGGCATGGGACTCGGGCTCTGGTTTGGCCCCGACTCGTCGAACGACGCGGCGAACTGGGAGCGCGACGCCGATCTCCTGCTCGGTTTCCACCGCACGCTCGGCATCCACTATTTCAAGATCGATTCGCTCAAGACGCGCTCGTCGGTTTCGCTCGAACGCCAGTCCGCGCTCTTCGACAAGGTGCTGAAGGGCTCGGACGGACGCGTCGTCTTCGATCTCGACGTCACGGCGGAGCGGAGGCCGGGATACTTCGGACTTCCCGAAATCGGGCCAGTTTTCGTCGAAAACCGATACACCGACTGGGGCAAGTACTGGCCGCACCAGACCCTGCGCCAGTTCTGGGCGCTCGCGGACGTGGTAGATCCGGTAAGGCTGAGGATGGAGGTGCTGAATCCGCTCCGCAACATGGACAAGTACGCGGGCGATCCGTTAGCGCCGGCGAACTGGCCGATCGAAAGCGTGTTCGCGTCCGTGATGCTCGGCAGCCCCCTCGGCTGGTTCGAGGCGAGCGGACTCGCGCCGGAGACGGTGTCGCGCCTCGCTCCTTTCGTCGCGACATGGAAGCTCCACCGCGACAGGCTGCACGCGGGCGTGGTGCATCCGGTCGGCGAGAAGCCCGACGGCGTCGCATGGACGGGCTTTGTCGTAAAGGGGGCGGAGGGACTCGACGTCGTCCTGTTCCGGGAGCTGAATGCGAAGCGGGACTTCGCCCTCGACCTCAGGCCGTTCGGGTCCGCCTCGTCGTCGGAGGTCCTTTCTCCGCGCGGCCACGCCTCCGTCAAGGACGGCGTTCTCTTCGTCACTGTTCCGGACGCGCTTGATTTCGTCTGGGCCAGTATTCGGTGAGATTCCCAGCGTGCGTGCGCGCGTCCGCTGCTTTTTTGATATACTATTGGAGCTATGGCATTGGGTGCAAAGAAGTGGATTGTCCTTGCGTGCGTGGCGGCTGCCGTCGTCGCGCTGTTAGTGTTCACAAGGTCTTCTTCCGTCGTTCCGGCGGAGGAGCGGACGGAAAATGCGCCGACAACCGAGGCGACGGCCGAACCTGATGCGCAGTCGGCTGAGGAATCTGAGCCGGCGGAGCCAGAGGAACCCGCCGAGGAGAAAAGCGAGGAGGAGCTCCGCGAGGAGGCCGACGAGAAGCTTGTCGACGCGTTCGACTCCCTCACCGACAGGTGGATGGAGAAGGAGGGCGGAGAGGTCACGATGAAGGACATGGACGACTTTGTCGCGGCGTTCAAGGCTGTTCCGGACGACCGCAAGGAGGAATGCCTCCATCGCGCGCTGAATCTGGTTTCCGACGACCACGTGCTGCTGCTCGCCGGTATCCTCTTCGACAAGACGGTCGACAAGGAGCACATAGAGCTCGTCTTCAACGACGTCCTCAACAGGGACGAGGAAGTCAAGAAGCTCATATTGCCGAAGATTTACAAGGACAAGACGCATCCGTGCTGGGCCGACACGGCCTGGATTCTGGATGCGACTGGAGAAACACCAAACAAGGAGAACAAGCAATGAAGAAGCTGATGGCATTGACGGCGGCGGCCCTTGCGGCGGCTGCGGCGCAGGCGGCGGACATCTACGTCTCGCTCGAGACCGGCAAGAACAAGAACGACGGCACGAAAGAGGCGCCACTCAAGAATCTGTGGAAGGCGCTCGAGAACGCGAAGGACGGCGATACGATCCACCTCGCCGAGGGAATCTACCCCGGCAAGATGAAGCAGAACTGGTTCCTAATCGACAAGGCGGTCTCGATCATCGGCGGCTACTCGAAGGACTTCGCCGAACGCAAGCCCCTCGAGCACAAGACGATGTTCCAGGCGCTCAACGAGAACAACGACAAGAAGGGCACCGGACTCGGCGTCTTCACGATCGACTTCACGAAGCTCCCGAAGCACCCCGACGGAGTCGACATGAAGTTCGACGGACTCATCTTCGACGAGGGCTTCGCTAACTCCTACCACGAGACGAAGGGCAAGCCCGAGGGCTTCGACACCGGCATGTGGCTCGAGGGCCCGGCGTGGAACAAGACGAAGGACAAGTTCCCGTCCGCGAACCGCTACCTCGTCTACTCCGCGACCGCGAACCGCGCGACGGGCAAGCTCTCGTTCAAGAACTGCGCGTTCGTGAACTCCGGCAACATCGCCTTCAACGTCACGTGGTACGAGGGCGAGGTCGTCGTCGAGAACTGCGTCTTCTGCAACAACCGCATGATCGGCGCGAACGTGCTCTGCTCCAAGGCGATTCCGCAGGATGGCCCCAACAAGCCGAAGGCCGGATGGAAGCCCGCCGTCAAGTGGGAGTTCAAGAACAACACGGTGCTCTACACTTGGTCTCGCCTCAACGACCTCGCCGACATGGGCTTCGGCGTGAGGAACAACACCGGCGTCGAGGCTGAGATCAAGGACAACATCATCGGACTCAACGTCCTCACCGGCTACGACAACACGAAGGGCGCGGGCGCGATGAAGAAGCAGTCGATCGACGGCAACGTGTTCTTCCTCAACCGCGAGAGCGACATCCAGATGACGATTTCGCCCTCCATCGCGAAGGTGCGCGTCGACGATTTCGAGGATCTCGAGGGGACCGACGGAATCGAGTCGATCGAGGACAACGAGGACCTCAAGGATCCGTCCGTCTTCAAGGGCCGCCTCAACGCTCAGTACCTGAACGCGTTCCTCTCGATGAAGTACTCCGAGTCGACGAAGCTCGACGAGGGCAAGTGCAATGGTCTCAGGTCCATGCTCGGACTTCCCCTCCAGGGCACGATCACCACGCAGTGCGACATGTTCTGCAACCGCTATCCGCTCGAGGACGCGCTCAAGCTCTTCGGCGCGATGGAGGGCAAGGGCGCGCAGGCCATAAAGTAGCGCGGACATGAGGTTCTGGGGGATAACGGGAACCAACGGCAAGACGACGACGGCGTGGATATTCGCCGCCTTCGTCGATGCCGCTGGGAAAAAGTGCGGATATATAACTACCGTCGAGGCTTTCGACGGAGCGCGGCATTTCTACACCGGCTACACGACTCCGCCCATTGCGCAGCTTCGGGACATCTACGCCGACATGAAGGCGAACGGATGCACCGACTGCGTGATGGAGGTCTCGTCCCACGCCATACACCAGAACCGCGTCGGCTTCGGAGAGACGACGCTTTTTTCCGGCGGCGCGTTCACCAATCTCACGGAGGACCATCTCGACTACCACAAGACGATGGAGGAGTACTTCCGCGTCAAGCGCTCCTTTGCCGAGCGCATCGCGGAAGGCCGCCCGGGCGCGCCTTACGCCGTGTGCCTCGACGGGGGATGCGGACGTGAGATGCTCGACGCGGTGAAGGGGCTCCCGCTTGACGTCATTCCCGTCACGCGCGGCACGGCGGGGACCGGCGGAATGACGCCCGAGTACGATCTTTCGGAACTTCAGCTCGTCGGAGACTACAACAAGTCGAACGTCCTCCTCGCGGCGGCGCTTGCGGAGGCGGCGGGCGTTCCGCACGACGTCATCCAGTCGGCGATTCCGACGCTGCGTCCGCGCTGGGGGCGGCTCGAGCTGGTCGAGAACCCCGATGTGAAGGCGATGGTCTACGTCGACTTCGCGCATACGCCGGACGGACTCGAGAAGGTGCTTTCTGCGGCGCGCGGCTTCACGCCGTCCGGCGGCAGGCTCTGGGTCGTTTTCGGAGCTGGCGGCGATCGCGATCCGATGAAGCGTCCGCTGATGGGCGAGGCAGCCGCGCATCTCGCCGACGTAGTCGTCGTCACGAGCGACAATCCGCGGAGCGAGGATCCGCTGAAGATAATCGACCAGATCGTCGCCGGCGCGTCGGGGGCGAAGGAGATTCATGTCGAGTCGGACAGGCGAGAGGCGATAGCATATGCGCTCGCCGGGGCGGAATCGGGCGATGTCGTGATAGTCGCCGGGAAGGGCCATGAGACGACCCAGGAGATAAAGGGCGTGAAGCATCCCTTCGACGACCGTGAGGTCATCCGCGCCTGGCGCGCGGCTTAGCGCGTAATCCCGCCGTCGCCGCGTCCCCTCAATATGATATAATATACAGATTACAAGGAGCAAATCAGAAGATGAAGAAGTTTCTCAGCGCTAACGAAGCAGTCGCGCACGCCGCGGCGCAGGCCGGGTGTGTCGTCGCCTCGGCGTACCCCGGGACCCCCTCGACGGAAATCCTCGAGAACATCGCGAAGTTCAAGGACACCATCAAGTGCGAGTGGGCCGTCAACGAGAAGGTCGCCGTGGAGACCGCGGTCGGCGCGTCGATGGCTGGGGCGAGGACGCTTACTGCGATGAAGCACGTCGGACTCAACGTCGCGATGGATCCGCTGATGACGTTCACGTACGTCGGGCCCCTGGGCGGCTTCGTTCTCGTTTCGGCCGACGATCCCGGCATGCACTCCTCGCAGAACGAGCAGGACAACCGCAATCTCGCCAAGTTCGCGCGCGCGCTTCTTCTCGAGCCCGCCGATTCGCAGGAGGCGTATGACTTCACGCTCAAGGCGTTCGAGCTTTCGGAGAAGTTCAGTGTTCCGGTGATCATCCGCCTCACAACGCGCACTAGCCACTCGGCGTCGCTTGTCGAGCTCGGCGACTTCAAGCCGGCGCCGCATCCGCTGCTTCCCTACGTCAAGGACATCCGCCGCAACATCCCGGTCCCGGCGTTCTCCCCGACGCAGCGCCTCAACGCGCAGAAGCGCACCGAGGCGATGGAGAAGGAGTCCAACCGCTCGAAGTTCAACAAGGTCGTCAAGCCCGCGAAGGGCGTGAAGGTGTCCGCGAAGGCCAAGGGCCTCGGCATCGTTACGAGCGCAGTCGCGTACCAGTACGTGAAGGAGATATTCCCCGACTGCCAGATCCTCAAGCTCGGCTGGACGAATCCGCTTCCGAAGGCGCTCGTTGCCAAGTTCGCGAAGAGCGTGAAGAAGGTTCTCGTAGTCGAGGAGCTCGATCCGTTCCTCGAAGACCAGATCAAGGCTATGGGCATCAAGGTGGTCGAGCACAAGACGGAGCTCAACATGCTAGAGCTCAACGCCGACCGCCTGCAGAACCTCAGGCACGAGATACTCGGCGACGTCGGACGGGCCAAGGCCCGCCGTCAGGACACCACGCTTCCGACGCGTCCGCCCGTGCTCTGCGCGGGATGCGGGCACCGCGGCGTCTTTCACGTCCTCCACAAGCTCGGCGCGACGGTGACGGGAGACATCGGCTGCTACACGCTCGGAGCGTTTCCTCCCCTCAACGCGATGGACTCCACGATCTGCATGGGCGCGTCCATCGGCAACGCCGCGGGCATGCGCAAGGCGGGGCTCAAGGGACGCATCTGCGCGGTTCTCGGTGACTCGACGTTCTTCCACAGCGGCATCACGGGAATACTCTCCGCGCTCTACAACGGAACGCCCGTTACGACCGTCGTTCTCGACAATCGCATCACGGCGATGACCGGACACCAGGACAACCCCGGCACCGGCAAGACCCTCGCGGGCGACCCCGCGCCCGTCACGGAGATCGCGGACATCGCGAAGGCGTGCGGATACAAGAACGTCGCCAAGGTTTCGGCGGACGATCTCGCGGGGCTCGAGAAGACGCTTTCGACGGCGATGGACTCGGGCGAGCCGTGGCTCGTCATCGCGCACGCCCCGTGCCGCATCGCGGCCAAGCTAACGAAGGAGGGGCTTTGCGAAGTCGACCCCGAGAAGTGCAAGGCCTGCGGCGCGTGCTTCAAGATGGGCTGCCCCGCGATGACGCGCGGCAAGGAGATTCGCCCCGGCGCGTTCCAGATGGTCATCGACCCCAACCAGTGCGCGGGCTGCAAGCAGTGCGGCCAGGTGTGCAAGTTCGGCGCGATCAAGCGCGTAAGGTGACGGCCTGGCTCTCGACAGCCCTGCAGCTGTCCTAGATTCCCCACGACGCAGGCGCGATTTCGCGCCTGTGCGCGTGGCTTGGCATGCGCAGGTGACGAGATGGTAGAAAACTTGGCCTGCTTTTGGTACAATTTGTGTTGGGAGGAGCCGAAAGAGTGAAGCCGAGTATCAGAAGCATTTTGCGGGAGGCTGTAATCGCCGTCTACCTTGTCGCGGTCTCCGCGCCGTTTGCGATTGCGGTTTGCGGGAGGCCATGGATGGCGTCATTACGTCCAGTGCTTCAACTGTCCATCCTTGCGCTGCTGCACATTGCCGTCACCTGCGGGGTGATGATGATCTGCGGAGTGCGGAAGTGTTGGAAGCTGGCGGTGAGGTCGGTCGCCTCGGGTGTAGTCGCGCTGGCTGTCATGGTTGTCTGCGTCGAGTTGGATTTCACTTATGCGAACGTCTTCGGCAAGATGGCGCTCGGTGAAGGCGGTTTTGTCCGCAGGGTCGGCGAGGCGCGAATGGATTCCAGTGTCGGAGGTGTCAATTATTCGGTCTACTGGGGCAATGTGAAATACGCGAACGGCAGTGACATGCGAGAGCTGATTCTAATTCCCGATATTCCAGCACGCTGGGAATCGACGGTTGATAAATCCTGCCTGTGCTGGTCGCGTCTTCTGGTTGGAAGGTCGCGAATACTGCTCCCGCATGGACTTTCCGTCGGGAAGATATCCTCTGGGCGTGCTGCCGTGACCTGCCTTGGCGGCATTGACGTCACGTCGGGGAAGACCGAGGCAAATGCGACACTTGCCATTTCGGATTCTGAAACGACCCGGCGGTACAAATGTGAGCGCGATGAGAGGCTGGCCGATTCTGCCGGGACCGTCCGTCGAACATACTATCTTGAGATTCCGAAGTCCTGTTTCCGGGAGATGGGCGATGATTGTCTTTGCGAGTCTCCGTCGTCAGAGGCGGGTGCCAATGGCTGTAGAACGCAAGCATGGAGATGACCTCTTCGTCGGAAGACCGTGTGCTGGCCGTGACGCCCCGGGTAAGCGAGCCTTTCGTGGAGATAGAAAGAATCAAGACGGCGGCAGACGGTTCGTCGTCGTATCAGGTTCACGTTAGATGGCGCACTCTTATGCGGCAGGTACACATTATGACAACAAAAGGATGCATGAGTCATCCTGAATAAGGGGCCAAGGGGCATTCCCGGTCTATGCAGAAGCAAAAGCTCGCTATGGCAAGATATACGGCGATATTTTCTTTTGCGGAGAACACAAGGACGACAAGTCATATATACCAGTCGCTTCGGTGAGTATGCTGTATTATCTCAACCCCTGCAATCTCGACCGCAACCTTGAGTGGAACAATCAGAACCTGTGCGAGGACCCGCTCTATCCACGTCCCGAAAAACGCCGCCGGCAGGAGTAAGAGTCGTTCAACAGGGAGCAGAAGCCTTGACGGGTGGGTTGATGTGTGGTGATTTAGCGGGATTCTTTCAGGTAAATCAAATGAAACTGTCCAACGACGCCGGCATTGGGATGTGATTGTTACGGCACTAAAATCATCTCGTTCGCGCAAACTAGGCCAATCTGTGATATAATTATCCTTCAATGATAGAGGAAGAGTGAAGTGA
>JAEEOY010000136.1 GCA_016284515.1 Kiritimatiellia bacterium
GTCCTCAGGAGGTAGCGGTCGTGCGAGATGAGCATGAGCGTCCCGTCGTACGCCTTCAGGAACTTCTGCAGCCAGTCGACCGCGGGGAGGTCGAGGTAGTTGGACGGCTCGTCGAGGAGCAGCAGGTCCGGCTTGGACGCGAGGACCCGCGACAGCTCGGCGCGCATGCGCCATCCGCCGGAAAACGACTTGAAGGGTTTCGTGAACTCGTCCGTCGAGAAGCCGAGTCCGCCGAGCGCGACCTTCACGCGCGTCTCGATGTCGTATCCGCCGAGATGCTCGAACTTCGTCTGCAGCTCTCCGTAGCGACGCATCTTCGCGGGGTCGGTGAGGTCGCCCTCGAGCTCCTGCATCTCGGCCTCCATCTCGGAGAGCCCGGGGATTCCGCGCAGGGAGTACTCAAGCAGCGTCTCGTCAGGGGTGTCCGGCTCCGGGTTCTGGCGCGTGAAGCCGATGCGCGGGCTCCCCTCGATTATGAGCTCGCCGGAGTCCGTCGACATCTCGCCGAGGACGATCTTGAAGAGCGTGGACTTTCCCGAGCCGTTCGGACCCACCACGCCCACGCGGTCGCCCTTGTTGACGCGGAACGTGACGTCCGTCAGGACGTCCTGGTGTCCGTAGTGTACCGATATTCCCTTGAAGTCAAGCATAAGCGGGGGCGGCCCGGCAGAAGTCAGCCAATCTCCTCGAACGCCCTGGATATCCTGAGAAGCTTCTCCTCCTCGAAGCCGCCGCAGATGAACTGCACGCCGACGGGGAGCTTCGTGTCGTTCGTGAAGCCCGCGGGGACGGACGATGCGCACACGCCCGCGAGGGACGACGGAATCGTGAAGAGGTCATTGAGGTACATCGTGAGCGGATCCTGCAGCTCGCCTATGCGGAACGCCGGAGTCGGCGCGCACGGCGTGAGCAGCGCGTCGCACTTTTCGAACGCCGCGTCGAAGTCGCGCTTGATGAGAGTGCGCACCTTCTGCGCGCGCCCGTAGTAGGCGTCGTAGTATCCGCTAGACAGCACGTACGTGCCCATGATGATGCGGCGCTTGACTTCGGGTCCGAATCCCTCGGCGCGCGACTTCGTGTAGAGCGAGAAGACGTCCTTGGCGGCGTCGGAGCGGTGTCCGTACCTCACGCCGTCGAACCTCGCGAGGTTCGCGCTCGCCTCGGCCGGCGCGATGATGTAGTAGACCGCCATCGCGTACTCAGTGTGCGGAAGCGACACCTCGACGAGCTCCGCGCCAGCGGCTTCGCACTTGCGCACCGCCTCGTCGGTGATGCGTTTGACCTCCGGGTCCATTCCCTTTACGTCGAAGTACTCCTTCGCGATGCCGATCCTGACGCCCTTCATCGACGCGCCTGCAAGCGACGCCGCGTAGTCCGGCACGGGGTCCTTCGGGGTCGTCCCGTCCATCTCGTCGTGTCCGGCGAGCGCCTTGAGCAGGATCGCCGCGTCCTCGACGGACTTCGCCATCGGCCCGACCTGGTCGAGGGAGCTCGCGAACGCCGTGACGCCGTAGCGGCTGACGCGTCCATACGACGGCTTCACGCCGACGCAGTTGCAGAAGCTCGCCGGCTGGCGGATCGACCCGCCGGTGTCAGTGCCGAGCGCCGCGATGCACATGTTGCCGCCTACCGCCGCGGCGCTTCCGCCGGAGCTTCCGCCCGGGACGCGCGAGAGGTCGTAGGGGTTGCGCGTCACGCCGAGCCCGGAGTTCTCGGTCGAGGAGCCCATCGCGAACTCATCCATGTTGACGCGTCCCGCCGGAATGAACCCCGCCGCCTTCATGTTCCTGATCACTGTCGCGTCATAAGGGGAGACGTAGCCCTTCAGAATCTTCGACGCGCACGTGCACGGCTGGCCGGCGACGTTGATGAGGTCCTTGACCGCAATCGGCACTGCCTTCGGGTTCGCGCGGGCGAGCGCGAGCGCCTGCTCCTCGTCGAACGTGAGGTACGCGCCGATTTCGGCGTTGCGCTCGTGGTAGCGCGCGATGACGGACTTCGTGATGTCCTCGCAGGTGAACTCGCCCTTAGCGAGACCTTCCTGCGCCTGCTTGATTCCAAGTTCGTAAAGTTCCATGTTCAGCTCTCCGCACCTTCGACAATCTTCGGGAGTAGGAATTCGTCTCCGACCCTGGCCGGCGCGTTGGAAAGCGCCGCCTCGCGGTCAAGGGACGGACGCACCACGTCCTCGCGGAACGCGTTGACGAGCGGACGCCCGTGCATCATCGGCTCAACGCCCTCGACGTCCACCTCGGAGATCTTCTCCACGTACTTGACTATGTTCTCGAGCTGCGGCTGGAAGACGGACTTCTCCTCGTCCGTCAGCTCAAGCCTCGCAAGCTCCGCTACATATGCAACGTCTATCTTCATGGTTCACCTCATCAGCGTGGGCGTGATCCAGTTTCCGTTCGCCTTGAACATCTGCCTCGGCTCGTCTCCGCCGTCCGCCTTCTCGACCGTGTCGACGACGAAGAGCGCCTTGTCGCGTCCGGCGACCACGTGGCGTCCGTCGCGCGCCCACGCGGGATGCTCCCAGCTGCCGGGCGAGGTGACGAGCTTCGCGGAAGAGTCGCCGACCTTCGGATCCATCACCGCGACCTGGCTGAGACCGCCGCGCTTGGTGATGTACGTGAGCCTGCCGTCCGCGCCCCAGTCGGGGTCGACGTTCTGCGTGCCCTTTGCGGTCACGCGGCGCTTCTCCTTCGTTGCGACGTCGATGACGTAGATCTGCGGATGCCGCGTCTCGTCCGAGACGTAGGCGATCTTCGTTCCGTCCGGGCTCCACGTCGGCTGTCCCTCGCTCGCCGTCTTGGTGTTGGTGAGGCGCGTGTAGCGTCCGCCGGAGAGGACGTAAAGCTCGGGGTTGCCCTGGAACGACGCCGCGATCGCGACCTTGGTGCCGTCAGGAGAGACCGCCGCCGGGGAGGAAATGCCCTTCAGGTTGAACGCCACCCTGCGCGCGCCCGTCTCGACGTTGTGCTCGAAGATCTGCTGCCCGCCGTTAAGGTAGCCGATGTAGTAGACGGTGTTCGCGTCCTTCCACCTCGGACCGACCGCGGCCTTCCCGTCGCGCGTGAGCTCGCGCACGTCCTGTCCGTCCGGATAGCACATGCACAGCTCCGAGCTGCGCGGCGTCTTGCGCGACACGAAGATCACGCGGTCGCACGCGAAGCCCTTCTGTCCGTTCTTCGACATCGCCTCGCACATCGCATCGCTCATGCGGCGCGCGGCCATTCGGGCGGACTTGTCGTCCGTAGCCGGCGCGGGAGCGGTGACGATCTTGCCCGCGCCGCGCGCGGTGACGCTTCCGCCGACAGTGCCGGTGACCTTGACCGCGCCGTCGCCGCGAACGACGAAGCATCCCGTCAGCTCGAGGTTGCGCTTGAGCGTCGCCGCATACGCGGCCGCGCCCTGTCCGGTGACGTTGATCGAAACGGACGTCTTCTCCTTCTCTCCGACGCCGGTGACGTCAACAACCGTCTCCGCGCTAGCCGCCATCGCCGCCGCGCACACAACCGCCAAAATCCCAGTCTTCCTCATTGTTTTCCTTTCAAACCTTTTCAACTATCAACTTACAACTCTCAACTTACAACTTACTACTTTTCACGTCGTATAGTCCGCATTGATGTGGACGTAGTCGAGCGAGAAGTCGCAGGTGTAGATGGAGCTCTCGTACTTGCCGAGATGGAGGTCGACCGTCACGGTGAACTCGTCCTTCTCCATCACCTTGGCGAGCTTCGCGAGCTGCGCCTCGTCAGCGATCTGTCCGCGGCGGAACGCCCACGCCCTGTCGTAGAAGACCTCCGCCTGCATGTCCGACACCTCCGCGCCGGAGTATCCGACGGCCGCGAGCACGCGTCCCCAGTTGGGGTCCTTGCCGAACCAGCTTGTCTTCGCGAGCGGACTCTTCGCGACGGCCCTTGCGGCACGCTCGGCGTCGCGCTCCGTCTTCGCACCCTTCACGGTCACGGTCACGAACTTCGTCGCGCCCTCTCCGTCCGTCGCCATCTGCTTCGCGAGCGACACGCACACCGCCTCGAGCGCCTCGAGAAATGCATCGAAGTCCTTGCCGGGCTTGTCGATCTCGCGGTTGCCGGCCTTGCCGGAGGCGAGCAGAAAGACGGAGTCGTTCGTCGACTCGTCTCCGTCCACGACAAGGCGGTTGAAGCTCTTCCCGACGGCAAGCTGCAGCGCGCGCTTGAGCAT
>JAEEOY010000002.1 GCA_016284515.1 Kiritimatiellia bacterium
GAGATCCTTGATGAACGCCTCGGACGCGACAGTCACCACTGCGTTTGCGGAGAGGCCGCTGCTCGCGAACTTCGCCGTGTCGACGCTCGTAGGCACGCGCGGATCCCAGTTCGCAGCGCTCTCCCACTTCAGGTCGCCAGCGTCGCCGGTCCAAACGCAGACGGCCGGCGTTATCGACTCGTCGTCGACAATGGCGATTTCGACACTGGCAGGATTGCCGCGCACGTATGCCGCGTTCTCCGCGATGGTGAGAGTTACGACGTCATCGCCGTCAGCCGTCTCGTTGTCGACAACCGTGAACGGAACCGTCACGGAACGCTCGCCCGCCGCGAGGAACACCGACCCAGGAAGCCCGCTCAGAAGCGTCGCCGCGTTGGCGGAGTACGAAAGATAAACAGTAACATCCTCGGCATCGGTTCCCACCGGACGCGAAATCGTGAACGACCTCGCGCTTACGTCGTTCTCGTAGAGGCTCGCAGGATACGCAGAGATGTAGGGGCCGCTCGTGGCGAACGCGAGGCAGTCGCTCCAGACCCAGTTGGAATCCTCGGTCTTGGCGGCGAATCGAATGTAATATGCCTGTCCTTCCGTAAGGCTGGAGAGCGCGCAGTTGTTCACCCCTTCGCTGACATTCGAAAACTCGGCCGTCGAATCCCAGCCAGTCGCCGTCGCGCCTGCGTCCGCCGCGCCATAGTAGGCCTTGAGAGTGATGGCAGGGGCGGTCATACCTTCGACGACCTTGTCGTAGCCGAGCGTCACGGCAAACGATGCGCTGGTACCAGTGACAGATGAAATTGCAGCTGCAACAGTCGGCTCCATTGTGCACAAGTACGCCTTTGTCCATTCCCAGAAGTCACCGTAGTTGGGAAGATTCGCGTCCGTTCCAGTCAGGTACATGCGAAATATCGGTATGGCGGGATCAGCCCACGAGAACTCGACCTCCTTCGTCTCATCGGCGGCAAAAGGCACCTCCAGCGACTGAACCGCCCAACCGACGTCCGTTTCGCCCTTGTCGGCGGCGTCTGCAAAAAGCCTCACACTAGTGGCGCAGGGCGCAATGGAATGGATCGGGACTGCGTAACCGCTTGCAGTCTTGCGGATTTTGCCAAGTTCCAGGTAGGCATCCGCGACCTTCGCGCGGAAGAGACTGCCGGACCCGTCGTCGACGAACTTGCTCCAGCTGCTCGTCGGCTCGGCCGTTGAAACGTTGTTCGTATTCCACATCGTGGCGGAGAGTGCGCCGCAGGTAATCGCCTTGCCGCCCTCCCAGTCGTAGACAATCAGCTTGACCGGATGCCAGCCCGTCGTGTCGGGCGTGTAGTTTCGCGGCGCAACCCAGTTGTTATAACCCGACGCCGTTCCTCCGGGATCGCCCTGCGCCCACGCCACCGCGCCGTCGACGAGGATGGCCGAGCCGTCATCGAAGTTGCCGCCGAACGTGTAGGTCGTCCCGGCCTCCATCCACATCTCGCCGTCGTAGACGTAGCCGTAGTAGTTCTGCCAGTCCCATGTCTTCCCGCTCACGGGGTTGACGCCGCTTGCGCCGGCGTTGCCCGTGACGTTGCACATCATCGCGGAGAGCGTCCAGTCCCAGGAGTTGGCCGCGTAGGCGTCCTGGTCGAAGCTCGGAACGGTCTTCGAGTTGTTGAGCCAGAACCGCCCCTGCCGGAATCCGGCCCTATATACCGTCGCCTGAGCGGCGAGCGCTACGGCGACAACGGCTATGCCAATCAGTGTTTTTTTCATTTGTGCTTCCTTTCGAGTTTAAGATTTGTGTTTCCTGTCCTGCGCCGGTCTACTTCTTCGGCGGGATGTAGCCGTGGCGCGAGCCCTGCACGTAGTCGATCTTGCGCGACTTCGCGTTGACGAGGTTGTTGTAGAATACCGTTATCCCGGACGGCGGCGAGGTGTAGTCGCCGAGCCCCGCCCGCTTTACATGCACGTCGCACTTGATGCGGCGCGCCATGTTCGCGCAGTCGAAGTACCTGAGCGCCGGAGTGTACTCGGGCTCGAACTCGCTCTTCATGCGCCCCTCGCCGCGCTTGCCGATGTCGCAGCACCACACGATGTCGACAGTCGCCTTCGTGACCCTGGGGTCGAGCGCCGCGCCCCACACGGACTGCATCCCGCCCTGGCTGCCGCCCGAAACCTCAAGGTCCTTCCCGTTCCACTCGGGGAGCGACTCGACGTACTCGAGCGCGCGCATGACGCGGAGCGCCATCCCGCGGAAGTACGCCTTCTCGGGGTCGGCGTTCTGCACCGGATCGAGCGCGTAGCCCTTCCCGTTCGACTTGATCGACTCGAAGAACTGCCTGTAGTACGCGTCGTCCTTCTCGAGAAGGCAGCCATGCGCGTTGATGTGGAGGTTGATCTGCCACTCATACCAGCAGTGCTGCGGCGCACGCGGCGTCCCGGTGCCGTAGCCGTCGAAATCCACGATTGCGCCGAGTTTCTGTCCTCCGTCGCAGCGCTTCGGAATCGAAATATATCCCGTCACGGGATTTCCCCCCGCGCAGTCAATCTCGACGGCATAGAGGCGCACCTTGTCGTTGGGGCTCTTAACCTCCCAGCGCTTCGCCTTCACGGGAACCTTTGCGAGTTCCTTCCGCTGCCTCGCCCAGAACGCATCGAAGTCAGCGGGCTCCTTCTCGCCCTGCGCAATCTTTCCGACGTCCGCGCCCGCTCCGCCGTCGAAGAACACCCCCTTCTCCCCGAACCAGTTCTCGCCCGGCGCCGGCCTGTCGCGCTGCACGCGCTTTCCGTCCGCTCCAACGAGATGCGCCTCTACGCGCACGAAGCCCGGCTTTGCGATCGACGTGACAATCCTGCCGACCTCGCCGACCTTCGCAGGGAACTTCCCGCTCTCCTTCTTCCCGTCGTCGCCGCGGCACTGCCACTCCACCGTCCATTCGCCTGCGGGAAGCGCGTCAATCTTCTCGAGCGAGAGCGTGAAGGTCATCTTCTCGCCCGCACGGTACTCCGTGGGGGACTTGTCGGTACGCCCGACAAGCATGGCCGCGTCAAACGGGCCTGCGTATGCCGCTAGTGAAATAATCGCCGCCAGAGCGGAAAGAATACGAATGTTCATGCTAGTTCCCCTAATGTCTGCCGACATTTTACCATATATCGGCAAACATTGAAGGAAAAGTCGCGCAAAAACCTGCGGAAAAAAAACGCAAAGAACGGCGGATATTTTCCGCTCAGCGCACGGCGCGCGCGCGCCAGTCGGCGGGCGAAAGGCCCGTCGCCTTCGAGAAAAGATAGCGAAGCGAGCGCTCGTCTGTGTATCCGCACCGCTCGCAGACGATCGAGATCGGCAGGTCTGTATCGGAAAGAAGCCGCTTGGCGCGGGCAAGCCTTACCGCCATGATCTCGTCCTTGATGGAATGTCCGCAGACCTCCTTGAACCGCGCCTCCGCCGAACGCGGCTTCATGCCCATCGCCGCGATGACGTCCTTGACCGTCGCGCCTGAACACGAATCGCGGCGTATGAGCTCGAGGGCTCGCACGATGCGCGGATCCCTCGCGGCGTCAACGCGCGTGGAGCGGCGGCGCACAAGCGGAGAAGCGCCGTAGAGCATCGTCGCGGGCGATTTGCCGCGGTCCGCGATGCACCTCGCTAGAAGATCGGCCGCAAGCCGCCCCGAGCGCTCGAAGTCGGGCGCAACGCTCGAGAGCGTCGGATGCGTGTTCTCGCATATCAGCTCGTCGTCATCGATTCCCATCACGGCCAGATCGTCGGGAACAGATATCCCGGCGGCCTCCGCGGCCGAGAGTACATGCGCAGCCATCTCGTCGTTCGCGGCGAGCACTCCGGCAGGACGCGGCAGGGAACGGAGAAAATTCGCAAGGCGGCTGAGAAACACGCTTATGTCCGCGCCCTCGCACGCCGCAGCGGAGTCAAAAGCGAAGAACGGAACGCCCTCCTCTTCCGCCACCTTCTCGACGACGCGGCGCCGCGCGTCGGACCAGTCGCGCGGCTTGTGGTACGAGACGAAGCCGAGCGACTCGCTGTTCAGCGAAACGAGTTCGGCGACAGCGGTGCGCGCAGTGTCGTCGGAGTCGTGCGCGAGCCTGTAGGCCGAGCCTCCTACGGCGGACTCGTCCGCGTCGCAGAAGACTGCGGGGATTCCGTCGTAGCTTTGCACGCCGAAGCCCTCGCGTCCGAGCACGCCTCCGTCGACTATGACGCCGCCTGGCTTCCAGAAGTCGACTGCGCCCTTGGCGTTCGTCGATAGACCGTCGGCGTTCACGGCGTGTATGCTCCAGCCGTGCCTGCGCGCCTCCGCGCAGATTCCGGTCATGCGCCTCCGCCAGAGGGTGAAGGCGCCTTCGTAGAAGTAGAGGACTGTCACGCGTCCTT
>JAEEOY010000003.1 GCA_016284515.1 Kiritimatiellia bacterium
GTGGGAGAGCGCTGCGAACTGGGATCCGCGCGTGCCTACGAGCGTCGACACGGCGAAGTTCGCGAGCAGCGGCCTCTCCGCAAACGCAGTGGTGACTGTCGCGTCCGAGGCGTTCATCAAGGATCTCGTGATAGAGACGACGACGGCTTTCACGCTGGCGGCGGACGAGAACGGCGGTTCGCTCGAGCTCGGCGCCCTCACCCGCGCCGACGTCGAGGGGGACGAAGGAAACCACACGATCGCGGTCCCGCTTGTGGTCTACGCCGGGAGCGAGACAAATTGCGTCTGGGACGTCGCCGGCGCCAATTCGCTCATCATCAACGCCGACATCTCCAAGACGGACGGCACCTACGTGCTCAAGACCGGCCCCGGCAACGTCAACATGAGCTACAGCAACACGTCCTTCACCGGCCCGTGGATCATCCGCGAAGGCCAGATCACGGCGAATGTCCAAGGCGGCAACACGTTCAAGGGTGTTGTCACCATCGGCGGCGGCGACACGCCGGCCAGACTCTACCAGAGCCAGAAGAACTCCATCGCCGGCGCCACCATCCATGTCTATACGAACGGTACGTTCCAGTGCGGCGACATCGACAACGGCCGCGCCGACAACATCTACGTCTACGAAGGGGGCGTTGCGCAGATCGGCAGCTATTTCTACACGCTCAACGCCTATCTGCATGGTGGCACGTACAACGGAGGCGCCACGTACAACGCGCGGAACATCACGTCTTACGCCAGCGACCGCCCGTCTGTGTTCAACGCCTATTGGCGCTTCGAGGGGTACCAGAGCTATGGGGTCACCGTGGAGCGCGGAACGGCACCCGTCGATCTGGTCTTCCGCAACAGCCTCGCCGAGGGCGGCTCTGGACAGACCATCCGCAAGTACGGCGACGGCATCGTCAAGTCGACGGTGAACTTCAACAACCTCAAGAACCACTTTGTGATCAACGCTGGTACCTGGCTCGTGGACAATCCTAGCGAGTACGGCCTCGGCATCCAGGAGACGACCGTCGCGGCCGGCGCGAAGATCGGCGGCACGGGCTATGTCGGCATGAAGGACGACAAGGGTGTAGACATGATCGCGCTGAGCAATGGAAGCGAATCGAACTTCGCCACTCTGTCGCCAGGAACGATCGATGTCGATACTGGAGCCCATGTGTACGGAACGTTCACGGCAGGCCGCTCAGGCCAGACCAAGAACAATCTGACGCTCGGCAACTGGTCGCACCTCGAGATCGGCGTTGGGCCGAAGAACAGAGAGACGAAGCTCTCCGACGTCGACAAGCTGAAGGTCTACGGCAATCTCGTGATCGGGGAAAACTGCACACTCGATCTTTCGGAGAACTCCGCGGCGCTCAAAGATGTCGCCGGAGGCACGTACACCATCGTTGAGGCCGACAAGATTGAGGGAACCTTCGCTAACGTCATCAAGCCTAAGAACTCTTGGAAGGTGACTTATGTGAGCGAGCAGGTCGGCGACGAGAATGTCGTCAAGAGCATCACACTTACGCTTCCTCGCAAGGGCCTTATGATCTCGGTGAGGTGACAACGGGTGTCGAGAGAATGCCGGCGGCGTCTGCCGCCGGCGGGCCTGGCAAGGCTGCGGGCACGGGCATGCGCTCGGCTCGCGCCGCAGCTGTGAAAGGAGAACGAAATATATGAGAAAATCACTGTTGGCTGTTGCGGCGATGATTGCCGCGTGCCAGGCCCTCTGCGATCCAGCTCAGGCGGGCGAATGCGGGGCTCCGGCAGCGGCTGTCCAGAGCGGGGCGGCCTGGCGTCCCGCCGAACGCTGGAGGGGTTTCAACCTCCTCGAGATGTTCATATGGTACAAGGAGGCGAAGCTTCCCGTCTACCGCGAGGAGGACTTCCGCCAGATCAAGGAGTGGGGCTTCAACTTCGTGCGCCTTCCCATCGACTACCGCTACTGGACGCACGGCGGCGACTGGAACATCATCGACGAGGAGTGGGTCAAGCCCGTGGACCGCGCGATCGAGCTAGGCGGAAGGTACGGACTTCACGTGCAGGTGTGCCTTCACCGCGCGCCAGGCTACTGCATCAACCGCGGCGACCTCGAGCCAGAGAAGCTGTTCGAGGGCAGCGAGAACGCGCGCCGCGCCTTTGTTAAGCACTGGACCTTCCTCGCGAAGCGCTATGCGGACATTCCGAAGGAGCGGCTTTCCTTCGATCTCGTCAACGAGCCGCCGCACGTGTCGGAAGAGACTTACATCGCCGGAGTGAAAGGTGCGATCGAGGCGATCCGCGCCGTGTCGCCCGACAGGATGATCTTCTCCGACGGACGCGACGGCGGGAACACGCCGACATTCGCACTTGCGGACAATCCCGGCATTTCACAGGCGATGCGCGGATATCTGCCGATGCAGGTCTCGCACTACCTCGCCGACTGGACGCCGGGTATGACGGAGAAGCCGTCCTGGCCGCTGAATCGCGACGGGGAGAAGACGCGCTACGACGACCCTTCGCTTGACTGGATATACGTCAACAACTTCAGGCGCTGGGATGCGCTCGCAGAGAAGGGCGTGTTCGTCATGATGGGCGAGTTCGGCGTGTACAACAAGACGCCGCACGACATCGCGCTCAAGATGCTGGAGGCAAACCTGATGCTCCTCAAGGAACGCGGATGGGGCTGGGCGCTGTGGAACTTCCGCGGAGACTTCGGTCCGCTCGACTCCGGACGCTCCGACGTCGACTACGAGGACTTCGGCGGACACAGGCTCGACCGAAAGATGCTTGAACTTCTCAGAAAGTACTGATGACACGGGGAACCACGAGCATACTGTACCTCTTCGAAGGAGCGTTCAGCCTCTGGCGCAGACGCCTCAAGGGCGTCTACGCCGGGGCGCGCGAGCGCGGCTGGCACGTCGAGCCGGTCAACGCCGACGACGAAGGCATGACATCGAAGTCGGTGCTGCGCTTCTGGCGTCCGGACGGAGTGATCGCCGACGGCGCGGCGCTGGGCAGAAGCGGATTCAGCCCCGCCGACTTCAAGGACATTCCGATAGTTTACTGCGACGCCGACGAGGAGGTCGTCGCAGGCGAGCACTACGGTGTGCGCCACGACTCGCGCGCTGCCGTGAGGCTTGCCCTCGACGAGCTGATCTCGCTGCGCCGCGAGTCGTACGGCTACGTCCACTACTTCACTCCGCAGGACTGGTCGGACGACCGCGAGCGGCTGTTCCTGCGCCGCACAGGGTCGGCGGGACTCCGCGCCGAGGTCTTCGATTCGTGCGAGGCGTACAGGAAGTCGGACGCGAAGGCGTTCTTCGCAAGCCTCTCGCGGTTCCTCGCAGACTTGCCGCGTCCCTGCGCCGTGCTCGCCGCGAACGACGAGATGGGCGTGCATGTGATAGAGGCGGCGGCGATGGCGGGGCTGCGCGTTCCCGAGGATGTCGCGGTTGCGGGCATTGACGACGACGAGCTCCTCTGCGAGAACACGCTGCCGACGCTCTCGAGCGTTGCGCCGGACTTCGAGCTTTCCGGAAGGCTCGCGGTGAAGCTGCTCGCGAAATGCCTCAGCGAAGGAGGAGCTAAGCCCGAGGTCGTCGCATACGACTGCGCCCCGTTCGTCCGCCGCCAGTCGACGCGAACCGTCACGGTTTACGATCCGCGCGTCGTGAAGGCACTCGAGTATATTCGGCTGAACGCATGCACTGGAGCTTCTGTCGCGGAGGCGGTGAAGGCGATGGGCCTCAAGGCGCGCACCGGCGAGAACCGCTTTCTCGCGGCGTGCGGGCATTCCATCCGAGACGAGATACTCGCCGTCAGAGTTCGCGAGGCGAAGCGTCTACTTTCCGACACGGACATGCCGGTTTCGCTCGTCGCGGAAAAGTGCGGCTACGGGAACGAACGCTCGCTGAGGTATGTCTTTGCAAAGGCGACAGGCGTCTCCCCGATCGAATGGCGCAGGAACGGAGTTGAAAGTTGAAAGGTCTATAACCACTAGCCACTAATAACCAACCACTAACCACTAGCTACTAACAACTAAACACCAACCACTATGAAAACCAAAATAACGACAATGATAATGCTTGCGGCGGTTGCGCCGCTCGCGGTGCTGGCGGCGCCTGGCGACGCCGAGGTCACGAAGTGGGCGCATGGCGCGAAGGGCGCGTTCATGCTCATGTTCGACGACGGATGGCCGTCGGCATTCCAGGCCGCCATGCCTGCGCTCGAGGCGCGCAAGCTTCCCGCCGACTTCTACATCATCCCGAACAAGGGCGAGTTCAAGGTTTTCGAAAAGGTGTGGAAGGAGAAGTTCACGAATCCGCTCTTCCGCTTCGGAAACCACACGTGGAGCCATGGCGGATTCGACGGATACGAAGGCGCCGTTGAGGAGTTCCGCAAGTGCACCGACTACCTGCGCGAGAACGTGCCGGGCAAGAAGGGCCGTCTCATCTCCTACGCGCAGCCTGGCGTTCCCGCCGGACGCTGGAACATCAACAAGGAGCAGGAGGCCGAGATATGCAAGGCGCAGGGGCTCGTTGCGCGTCCTCCGTTTCACGACCACGGCGCGACGTACCACCTGAAGAACAAGGACGACATGATCGCCAAGGCGAAGAAGGCCGCGGACGAGGGAATCGCCGAGTACGTCATCTTCCACGGCGTCGAGGTTGACGACCCGAAGCGCGGCTATCAGGACTTCTGGGCAATGCCGATAAAGGAGTACATTCCGTTCTTCGACGAAGTCGCCGCGATGCGCGACAAAGGCGACATATGGGTTGCAGACCACGTTTCCGTGCATCAGTACGAGACCGAGCGAGCGACGGCGAAGGTGAAGAAGCTCGGCAAGACGGCGAAGGGCTACCGCTTCTCCGTCACGTGCGAGGCTGATCCGAAGCTCTATGACTTCCCCCTCACCGTCAAGGTCGAGGTGCCGAAGACGTGGAAGAACGCGAAGGACGGATTCGTCTACGTCGACGTCATCCCGAACGGCAAGCCGTTCGAGGTGAAGAAGTAGCCGGATGGAAAGTTTGAAGTTCGAAGTTTGATGTTTGAAGTTTACAAGGAGAAAACATGAAAGCTAAAACGATGATAGTCGCCGCGGTTGCGGCAATTGCGTGCGCGCAGTCCTTCGGGGCGGACGCGAAGGCGGAGAAGCCCGTGCACTGGGAGTGGTGCGGATGGGGCGGCGGCGGATGGTTCTGGTCGAGCGCGGCCGATCCGGTTAACCCCGACGTCTTCTACATGGGCGGCGACGTCAACGGAATCTGGAAGACGACGGACGGCGGAAAGAGCTGGTTCTTCGTCAACAACGGACTCCAGAACTACGGCGTCTACTCTCTCGCG
>JAEEOY010000137.1 GCA_016284515.1 Kiritimatiellia bacterium
TGGAGCGTGAACATCTCCTCGCCCTCCACGAGCGCGTCGGCCTTCACCGGCATCTTGACCGTCTTCTCGCCGATCTCGCCCTTCGCCCACTTGAGCGTGACGGGATACGTCGTCTTGCCCAGGTTCAGATCGGCCGCGGAGGCCGTGTTGTACGTGAGGTACACCTTCACGCTCGACGCCTTCTCCTCGTTGCCGCCCATCACGCAGACGACGATGTTGGACCCTTCTTCGACTTCTATCTCGGGTTCGGTGAACTCCGCGCCGCCGCCGTAGACCGTGTTCCACCACGCGGGGTCTGTGACGATCGCCGGGTTGCTGTCGAACACGATGTCCGCAGAACTGTCGATGACCGCGAGCGTGGGCGCGTCCTTGCGCACATTCACGCTATATATGATGTAGCCCTCGCCATCGGGCGGCAGGATGTTCGGCTGCAGGACGCCGGCGTCCGGATCGTCCGGCCAGCTCAGGAGGTCACCAGCCCCGCGCTTCGCCTGGTCGACGACGCGTATGTACCAGCTCGCGGCTCCGGTCGCCTCGTCGTACTGCAGCTCGACGCGCGACTTGTAGAGCCCGTTCGTCTGCATGACCTCCGCCGCGAGCGGCTCCCCGTACAGCGTAGCGTACGTGGCCTCGTCCGCCTTCGCGCCGTCGAGTCCGTCGATGATCTGCCCGCCCACGGAAACGGTCTTCATCTCGAACGTGCTCCAGTCAAGGTATTCGCTGAGCTTCGTGTCGACAAACACCTCCTGCGCGGCGATCGCGGCGTCCGCCTTGTTCTCGAAGAAGATGGTGTAGGTCATCTCCTGCCCCGGCTTCACGTAGCGCTGCTCGCCCACGCCCTCGGGACCCGCCATCTCGTTCGGGTCGACGGACTTTTGCGTCGACTGGTGCGGACCGAACCACTCGTCCTTGTAGATCTTCGTCTGCTCTTCCTGCTCGTCTTCCTCGGGCTTCTTGATCTTGATCTTCTTCTGGCACGGCCAGAGGCTCGGCGCAATGCCGCCCTGCACGTTCAGCGAAACGGTGTACTCACCCTCCTCCTGGTCGCCCGGGAACTCGATGATGCGGTGCTTCTTGTATTCGCCGCTCTCGATCTGCGCCTGGCCGTAGTGGAACGTCTGACCCTGGCCGTAGTCCCAGTCGACGCTCCGGATTGGAATCGGGAACGTGCGGCCGCGTGCGTCCGCGTAGGTGCCCCGCTCGGACCTGTCGGTGACGGTGATCCGCGCCGGCCATTCCTTCGCATGCGGCTGGCGGTAGATGAAGTTCGGCTTCGCGGAGATCCACTCCTGGCTCCAGAGCGTGAGACCCTCGATCGTCCAGTCCATGCCGACCTTCCAGTTCTTGTTGAGCCAGGTGAGGTCGATGAAGTTCATGGAGACGTTGGTGTCGTAGCCGATGCTGACTCCCGCCTTCGACGGGCTGTTCTTCGGGCACTCGACCGACGCCTTGGCGTTGAACGTCACGTCCGCCTTGGCGGTGACGACCTCGAACGCCTTCACCTTCACGCCGAGGCCCGCGCTGACGGAGGCCTCCAGCTTGATGTTGGCGTCGATTCCCTCCTGCGCATTGAACGAAATGTCGACGTCGCCGGTGAACGGCTTCGACTTGTGCCACACGATGTCCTTCTCGTCCTCCTTCACGAAGCCGATGTCGAGATAGCCCTTGATCTCGGCGGAGGCTGACACCGAGCCCTCGATCGAGCCGGACGCCGCGTAGCCGATCTTGAAGTACGGATACGCCTTCGCGGCAGAGGGAATCGTCTTGTACGCCGTCGGCACGAGGTCGTACTCCTGCTCGTCGTCCCAGCTGCCCCCGAACGACGCAGTCGCGGTGATGTCGGCCTTGATCGACACGTCGCCGAAGATGCTGAGTTCGCGTCTCACGGGGCTGTAGAGCTCCCACACCGTGAATTCCTCCCGCCTAATCGTCTTGACGACCTTTCGCCAGTAGCTCGTCAGGATAGTGCAGGAGTAGTGATAGTGCAGGTCTGGCGAGCATTCCACATCGAACTCGATTCCCTTCTCGATCGAGCCGGAGACCTTCTTCAGCAGGTTCTTGGCGTCTTCGCCGAACGACATGAGGCGCGGGCGGGCGGAATGCAGTTGGGGAGACTGCTTCTGCTCCTGCACGCCGTCGCTCCAGTACGACCAGTACTGCACGTAGAGGTCCGCCTCGTTGCCGTGTTCGGTCGTGAGCGTCCAGCCCGACGTCGCGTCGCCAGTCACGCCGACGATCCGGCGAAGGAACCAGTCGTCCTCGTTGTTCGTGTCCTTGTAGGAGCCTGCGATTACCGTACCGGCCTCAAGCGCCACATCGCCTGGCGAGCCGGTGAGCTTCACCCAGTCGTCGCCGACGCCGACGACAGCGAGCGTTCCGGCGTTAGTCTTGAAGTTGGCGTCGTCGGGCATATAGCCGCCGAGCACGATGGCGTTGTCCTTGTAGATCGTCTCGAGTTCGTTCGTGACCATGATGCAGTTCTCGATCTCGAACTCGTCGCCAAGCGTTCCGTCGACATATCGCGGCTGCGTCGACACCGTGAACTCGCCGACGCTCTTGTAGTCGTGGGCGATTTCTACGGAATTCGTCTCGTAGGTCTTGCCCCCCTCGTCGCCGAAGCGCCACACGACGGACGCGATGTTGGTGTCGTTTGCGTAG
>JAEEOY010000138.1 GCA_016284515.1 Kiritimatiellia bacterium
CGCGAAATGGTATAATATGTGTGAAACAGATGAAACATTTCGCGACAGTTATGTGCATGGCCTTTGCCGCGACGGCATTGGCGCCGTCAGTCCGTACGCTTGCCGTGGCGGAAGAGACCAAGGCGGAGATGGCGCGGTATGGGGCTGTGTTTTTACGGGGACAGTCCCCGGTAGATTCCTAAGATGCTTTAGGGCAGAAGGGCAAAAGACATGAAGATCAACATAATCGTTGTCGCATTGAGCATTATTGGCATTGCTCCGTTCTCTGCGGTAGCAGGAAGACCATGTTTTCTTGATTCAATCGACAAGTGCGAGTCGCTATGGCGTGACGGCAAGTACGAGCAACTTTTAGAGTGGGTGGTTGAAATTGAGCGTGACAACCCAAGTTATTTGCCTGCGAAGGTTTTTTCTGCATGGCGATACGATCAGTTCGGATGTCAGTTTGAGGATGAGGCATTAGCCCTGCGTAGAATTACGAATCAGGTCCAACATATCATATGCGAGGTTAATCCAGAATTCTCGCCGAGGATTGGAAGAATGGCTGATGATGCCGATGAGATGGCCGTTCTTTGCGTGAAGATTGGGCAGGATAAAAATTATAGGCAAAAAAACTTTAACCCGCTAACTGCGGCAGACGATAAATCGCCAGGGCCGTATTGGCAGCCTTTTTTTATTGATGTCCCATTTCTTGTCCCGGACGTGTCATTGGATGACACGCAGCGAACCTCTGCATTCAATGGTTTGGAGCGGCCTCGACAGAAGCAGATAGATTGGTTGACGTTGGGGAAAGCGGTCTTCGGCACTCACGATTCATGGCTGATCAAGAGGGAGATGCTGAATGACTATGTTTTAGGAATATTGTCGAACTCGCGGGTGATCGGTCTGATTGAAAAGCTTGGCGACGATTATGTGCAGCTAAATGGCTATTATACATTAAGTATCCTCAGAACGAGGAGACAAGAGGCAATGCCGGAGTTGAAGAAATACATCGAACGAGAGGATCTTTCATATGGAGCGGACGAAGGGAAGCGGATGGCCGTGTGGGCGCTTCTGCAGTTCGCGCACGACGATCCTGAAGTAGCGGAATATCTGCGGCAGTTGCCCTCCAAGATAGACAAGCGTCACTACAAGACATTGGAGTATCTCAAGATGGCGATAAAGCATCTTGACGAGGGGTGCAACCGCCATTTTCTGGAGAAGTATGTCGGCGGTTCTAAGAATGCAGAAGAATCCAAGACGTTGGATCGTGAACCAGAACGGAAGAATTAGTGCGCCTTATGAGATTGATTGCCACAGCGCTGTTTTGCACAGTGATAGGCTTGCTGGGGAAAGAAGCTTTCGCCGCGCCTCGTGCGAAGACAGTGATGCTTCCCGTGCGCCCACTTTTCGTGGCGGCGGATACGACGGCGGAGATGGCGCGGTGGATTGGCGGGGACTGTCCCGATAGATTCGTGAGCAATTGGAGACGCGGCATCCTGCCGCGTCATAGTCTGGGGATGACGCGGCTGGAAGCCGCGTCTCCATGGGAGAGACCGCCTCACCGTGTCTGATGCGGACGGTTGAGGAGCGCGAAGCATAGGCCGCAGCGGTAGCGAAGGCGTTTTGCCAACAGTCGGAGTTTCATCATGCTGTTTGCCGTTGCTCGCCCGGTCACATATTGCAATAAGTGACGGCGGTTGCTGTCTGCCGGTCATTAGCCAAAAGGACGTGAAATATTTGGTATACAGGTCGCATCGAGGGTTGAAACGCAATACTGAACTTTGGTACAATTTGAAGCGTTGTGGCGGCATGATGTGCTCAGTCGTTAACAGCTCATAGAAATGGCTACTGGCATTGCATAACTGAAAGAGGAAACATGAACAAGGTAAAGGTCTTTCTGTCGGCGACAACCGCGCTTGCGTGCGCGGCACTTTTCGCGGACATTCCTGAGTCGGTGGACGTTCTCGTCCTTGGCGGAACGGTGCGCGGCGTATCTGCCGCGGTGGCGGCGAAGGAAGCGGGCGCGGACGTGTATCTCGTCGCGCCGCGTCCGTTCCTCGGCGAGGACATCGCGGGCAAGCTGCGGCTGAAGAAGCCGGCGGGCGAGCTCGGTCCGATATGCTCGGCCATCTACGACCCCAAGGGACACGAGGGCTCGTACGCGTTCGGCGACACAACGCCCGCGCAGGCGAAGATGGCGCTCGACCGCGCTCTACTCGACGCGAAGGTCCCGTTCATCACCTGGACGATCGGCGCGGAGTACGTGCGCGACACGGACGGCAAGATCGCCGGCGCAAAGGTCGTGAACCGCAACGGCGAGAGGACGATACGCGCCAAGGTCGTTGTCGATGCGCGCGACAGGCTTGGCGAGATCGCGAAGGGCGAGTATCCGTTCGTCCGCTACATCATCTCCGGCGAGGCGCCGAAGTCCGACAAGGTCAAGGCGACGGCGATTTCCGACGCGATCGAGATCAAGGAAGGCGAGAGGGGTCCGTTCCAGAGCAAGAACCAGCCCAAGAAAATCGCCGCGCGCCTGTGGAAGTGCGAGATGACGCTTCCGATGGCGGACGGCTCCGCGCGCTCCCTCGCCGCAGCCGAGCAGCTCGCCCGCGACCTCACCTGGACTCCGACGCAGATCGACTCGGCGGACTCCATCATCTTCGGCTCCGACGCGTATGACGCCTCCGCGGAGGAGCGGCTCGGACGCTCCCAGGGCGCGATGGCCGCCGAGCGCGCGAAGTCCGCGGAGATGCCGGTGATTGAGCCAGGGCATGATGGTGCGGACCTGCCTGTCATCGCCGAGTGCGAAGTGTTCGTCGCAGGCGCGGGCACGGGCGGCGCGCCAGCCGCTATCGCGTCCGCAAGGGCCGGCGCGAAGACGATCGTCGCGGAGTACCTTCCGCGCATGGGCGGAACCATGACCGACGGACTCATCGGGCTCTACTGTTACGGACTCACCATCGGCTTCACGAAAGAGCTCGACGAGGGAGTGCACGACTTCGGCGCGATTTACGGACAGTGCAAGGCCGAGTGGATGCGCGCGGAGGCGCGCAAGGCCGGCGCGGAGATTTGGTTCGGCGCGCTCGTCACGGGCGTGCGCAAGGAGGGCGAGGCGCTCGTCGCGGTCGAGGTGGCGTTCCAGGACGGAACGCGCGGACTCGTCCGCACGCTCGCCACTGTCGACGCCACGGGCAACGCCGATCTCGCCGCGTTCGCGGGCGAGGAGACGGAGTTCATCGACGCGACCGAGCTCTCGCTCCAGGGCGCGGGCTCCACGCCCAAGATCCTTGGCACGAGCTACCAGAACACCGACTACGCGTTCGTCGACGACACGGATGCGGAGGACCTCTGCCACTTCACGCTGCGCGCGCGCCAGAACTTCGGCGCATATGTCTGGGACCAGAGCCAGAACGTCAACAGCCGCGAGCGTCGTCGCCTGCACGGAGTCTACTACATCACGGCTCAGGACATCATGAACGGGCGCACCTACCCCGACGTAATCTCGCTCGCGCGCTCCAACTTCGACACGCACGGACAGACCGTCTCCGACGAGTTCTTCATCGAGGCGCCGCACGCGAGGGAGGCGCTAAAGGTGAACATCCCGTTCCGCGCGCTCCTGCCGAAGAACACGGACGGACTCCTCGTCACGGGACTCGGAATGAGCGCGCACCGCGACGCGATGCCCGTCCTCAGAATGCAGCCGGACGTCCAGAACCAGGGCTATGCCGCCGGCCTTGCCGCCGCGTCGAGCGTGAAGGACAACTCGCGCCTTCGCGACATCGACATTCCCGCGCTCCAGAGGAAGCTCGCCAAGCTCGGCATCGTCGGAGAGAACGTGATCGGGATGACGGACAGCTTCCCGCTTGCGGACGCCGAGATCGAAGCATCCGTGAAGACGCTCGCCAACGGATACGAAGGCCTTTCAAAGGTGCTCAGCGACACGGCGCGCGCGCTTCCGCTCCTGCGCGGCGCATACGCCGCGGCGGAAGACGAGGAGGCGAAGCTCGTCTACGCCCATGTGCTCGGGCTGCTCGGCGACGCGACGGGACGCGAGACATTGGAGAAGAAACTCGCCGCGACGACGGAATGGGACAAGGGCTGGAACTACAAGGGCATGGACCAGTTCGGACGCAGCGTGAGCCTCGTCGACTCCTACCTCATCGCCCTTGGACGCTGCGGCGCTGAGTCGTCGTTCGCGTGCATCGACGCGCTCGCGAAGAAGCTGACCGGCAAGTCCACGTATTCGCACTTCCGCGCAGTCGCGCTCGCGCTGGAGCGCCTGGGAGACGCGCGCGGGGCGGACACGCTCGCCGCGCTTCTGGCGCTCGAAGGCGTTTCGGGACATGCGTTCGCGTCCGACGACCTTACGCACAAGGTTCCGGGATATGAATCGTTCGCGACGAAGAACCTCGGACTTGGCGACATGGAGCGGAGCGACTGCCTCCGCGAGCTCTGCGTCGCCCGCGCGCTCTACAACCTCGGAGACCGCGGCGGATGTGCCGCGGCGACGCTGAGGGAGTACGCGGCCGATCCGCGCAAGGCCTACGCGAACCACGCGCGCCAGATACTGAGGAACGACCCCTGCACCTACGTGGACCCGTTCGTCGGCACCGCAGGGTTCGGACACACCACGCCGGCGGCGTGCGTTCCGTTCGGACTCATCCAGGCCGGACCCGACACGGGCAACGCGGACTGGAACCACTGCTCGGGGTACAGCTACAACGACAAGACGATATTCGGCTTCTCGCAGACGCACCTCAACGGAACGGGATGCCCCGACCTCGGCGACGTCAAGATCATGCCGTTCACCGGAGCCGCCGTCCCCGAGAGCGTCGCCTACGACAAGGCGAGCGAGACGGCGCGTCCTGGATACTACGCCGTGACGCTCGCGGGAGGCGTGCGCGTCGAGGCGACGGCGAGCGAGCACTGCGCCGTATACCGCATCCGCTATCCAAAGGGCGCGAAGATGCGCCTTGCCGTCGACCCGCGCTGGTGCATCGCGGGCGGCGCGCCGGTGTCGAAGCACATCCTCTCGGCTGACGTCTTCCCGGACGACACGAAGCGCGGCGTCTCCGGCAAGGTCGTGTGCAACAACTGGGTCAAACGCACGTACGCGTTCAAGATGGAGTTCGGCCGCAGGTTCGCATCGGAGCGCGATCTCGTCTTCGACTTCGGCGCGTCCAGCGGCGAACCGCTTGTCGTGAAGGTCGCGCTCTCGGCGCTAGGCGGCGTCGCGGACGCGGAGCGCAACATGCGCGTGGAGGTTCCGGACTGGGACTTCCGCCGCGTCGAGGCGCTTGCCGGAGAGAAGTGGTCGAAGATGCTCTCCCGCGTGGAAGTCGAAGGAGACGACGACCAGAAGGCGAACTTCTACACGTCCCTCTACCATCTCTTCTTCCAGCCGAACAACATCGCCGACTGCGGGCACGATCCGTACTACTCCACGCTCTCGACGTGGGACACGTTCCGCGCGGCGCATCCGCTCTACACGATCCTCACGCCCGAGATCGTGCCGGACTTCGTGAAGTCGATGCAGCGCCAGGGCGAGTTCACGGGGTATCTTCCGATCTGGACGCTCTGGGGCAAGGACAACCAGTGCATGATCGGCACGCACTCGGTGCCTGTTCTCGTCGACGCGTTCCTGAAGGGCTTTCCGGGCGACTGGGAGGCGGTGTACGCGCAGATCAAGGAGACGCTTACGAACAAGCACGAGGGACGGCACAAGGAGCGCTGGGATCTCCTAGACAAGCACGGCTACTACCCCTTCGACCAGATCAAGGGCGAGTCCGTCTCGCGCACGATGGAGTGCGCGTACGACGACTGGTGCGCCGCGCAGATGGCGGAGAAGCTCGGACACGCCGAGGACGCGGCGTTCTTCATGAAGCGCTCGTCGAACTGGAAGAACGTGTTCGACCCCTCGCTCGGACTCGTCCGCGGCAGGGACTCTAAGGGCAGGTGGCGCGAGCCATTCAATCCGTTCACGCTCGGACACGGCGCGGGAACGGACAATGACTTCACCGAGGGCAACGCGTTCCAGTACACGTGGCACGTCATGCAGGATCCGCACGGTCTCGTCGAGGCGCTCGGTGGACGCGATTCGTTCGTGAAGAAGCTCGACGGACTCTTCGAGCAGCCGGAGACGGTCGAGGGCACGGGATTCGTCTCGGACGTGACGGGGCTCATCGGACAGTATGTTCACGGCAACGAGCCGAGCCACCACGTGATCTACTTCTACACGCTCGTCGGCGAGCAGAACAAGGCCGCGCGCAGGATTCGCGACGTGTTCGACAGGTTCTACCTTCCGAAGACTGACGGACTGTGCGGAAACGACGACTGTGGGCAGATGAGCGCGTGGTATATCTTCAGCGCGCTCGGGTTCTATCCGTTCAACCCATGCGGAGGCGAGTATGTCCTCGGCGCTCCGCAGATTCCGAAGGCGAAGGTCGCGCTGCCGGGCGGGCGGACTCTCGCAATCGTGGCGAAGAACCTCTCGAAGGAGAACATGTTCGTGAAGTCCGCAACCTTCAACGGCAAGCCCGTGGACAAGACGATCTCCCACGCCGACATCATGTCCGGCGGAGAGCTCGTCTTCGAGATGGGCAGATAGCGCCGCCCCGCGTCAAGCTGACGGGCATGCTCGCGGCGGGAAGAAAAGTTTTCCCGGCGAGAACATGCCCTGCGGCTACGGTTCTGTTCTGTAGGGATATGGTATAATATGCCTATGGACTTTGGAGTCGGAATTGCGGTGGAGGTGAAATATGGTTGATGTTAGCGAATTGGTGCGTTTTACGCCGGGCGAAAAGACGCTGCGGATGGCGATGGACATTGCCGCCGCGATAGAGCGCTATCGTATCGTCATGGAAGGGCCGGCGGGTGTGCGGCTCAGGAAGCTCAACCATATCAGGACGATTCGCGGCACGACGGCAATCGAGGGCAACACGCTGACAGAAGACCAGGTGACGGATATCATCGCCGGCAAGCGGGTCGTCGGCTCGAAACGCGAAATAGATGAGGTGAAGGGAGCACATGCGGCTTATTCAAAGGTCGAAGCGTTTGATCCGTTGTCACCTCGGGCGCTTTTGCGGGCGCATGCGCTGATGACGAAGGACTTGGTCGAAAGTCCTGGCAAGTGGCGCAAATGCAATGTTGGTGTCTTCAACGCTCGTGGCGAGGCGATGCATCACGCGCCGCCGTGGGACCAGGTTCCGTTTTTGATGAAGGATCTTTTCGCTTGGCTGAAGCGTTCGAAGGACGCTCCGTTGGTGAAGAGCTGCATATTCCACTTTGTCTTCGAGACTATCCATCCGTTCTCCGACGGCAACGGGAGGATGGGGAGACTCTGGCAGACAGTGATACTTGGCCGGTGGAATCCGCTCTTCTACGCCTTGCCGATAGAGAACATGGTGCTTTGCCACCAGCGCAGATACTACCAGACTCTTCATGCCGCCCAGGAGTCGGGCGATGCCCGCGTCTTCGTAGATTTCATGCTCGACATGATTCTTCGGACGCTGAAGGCTAGAGGCGAGTCGCAAGGTGGTAACAAAAAGGTGGTAAGAAAAGGTGGTAAGAAAACCGCCGATCGGCTATTGGAGTTGATCCGCGGCAATCCGAAAATCACCTTTGCAGAAATGTCTTCCGCGACAGGCATTTCCCGTAGCGCGATTCAGAAGCATATCGAACGGCTCAAGGACGCGCAGCGCCTTCGCCGCGTCGGTCCCGACAAAGGCGGGCATTGGGAGGTAATTGAAAAGGCGTGAGAGGGATTCCATGGTTGACAATCTCCAATATATGCGCAAGTTGTATCGGTGTTTCCCAATTTGCACGACGCTGTCATCATTTAGGCGGCTCGCGACGTCGACTTTCTAATGGCTTGGATAGAGAAGGAGTATGATAGGGGTCAGAAGTTAGGGGTCAGTACGCAGTAGTTGGAGTTTAGAGTTGGAGAGTGGAGGGTAGATTTTTTATAAAGTTTTTAACGCGTATCCCCCGAGCGCGAAGCGCGAGTCCGCGAAGCGGATGCCCTAGCAGGGGTGAGGCGCAGGGACGCAGAGTACGCAGAGAGGCTTGGGGAAGTTGGAGAGTGGTGGAAAGATGTGGAAAAGTTTATGGCGGCGTCCCTTTAGGGGTTGGAGGTACCGATGAAAGACGACAACACTTTGACGCCTGATTGCTACGCAGGGGACGCCGCGTGGCGGAACTGGTTCGACATCTGCTCGGTGGGCGGATGCCCGGCCGAGCATTCCGCCGCGCTCCGCCGCCAGGTGGAGTCCGCAATGTATTCCACTCTCTCGAAGCGCGGCATCTCGCGCGAGGAGGCGGGGGCGGACGATCCCGTAGCCGTTTTCGACGCCTACTTCAAGCTGAAGGGCTCGCGCGAAACGAAGAAGCCGCTCAAGTCCTACTTCGCCTACCGCATCAAGGTCGAGGGAATGCGCCTC
>JAEEOY010000139.1 GCA_016284515.1 Kiritimatiellia bacterium
TTGCTTTCGCTATTGGGAGTTCCGGAGTCTGGGAGGATGTGTCTTGTCAAGGAGATGCGGCGTCTCGCCGCGTCATTGTGGCGGAGCTGGAAGCTCCACCTTCATGGGAGAGGACGCGGCTGGAAGCCGCGTCTCCATGAGCGCGGCGAATGTGCCGCGGTGAAAATTTGAAAACGAAAGGTATGATGAATGAAGAAGTTGTTGGTTGTTGTGGCTGCAGTAAGACTAAGCCATACGCCGGGACCGCGCTCTATTCGCTCGCGGAGGAGAAGCGCGCGACTGCTGCGCAGGAAGGGGAGCTGAAGCGGCGGGACGCCGCTTCCCCCAGTCATCGTGCTGTCTCGAAGCGGCGGGACGCCGCTTCCCCCAGTCATCGCACTGCCTCGAAGCGGCGGGACGTCGCTTCCCCCATAGGGAAGCGGTCCCCTATGCATAGGGATCCTATCGGCAGATGCCGCCGCGCTGAAGTCTTTTGCATGATCTCTTGCGTTGTTGCGGGATCACAGGATGGGCGATGGTACCCGTTGGGGGTATATACTTCAGACGGTGAAAATGAGATAATGGAGACAGATATGAAAAGTCTATCTTCATTTCGGTTTCTGGTGTCCGCGGCGGCAGCGATGCTCGCGCTTGCGGCTGTCGCAAAGCCTAGGCTGTTCGTGCTGACGGACCTCGCCAACGAACCTGACGACGAGGAGTCGCTTGTGCGGCTTCTCGTCTACTCCAACGAGTTCGACATCGAGGGTCTTGTCGCGACAACGTCGTGCTACCTCAAGAAAGGACCGCGTGAAGACCTGCTGCGCAAGGCGATTGACGCCTACGCCGAAGTGCGCGGGAACCTCGCCGTCCACGCGAAGGGATATCCGACCGCAGACGCTCTCAGACAAGTGACGGCGAGCGGGCAGCCCGGCTACGGCATGACAAGCGTGGACGCCGCGACGCCAGGTTCGAAGCTTCTCGCGAAGGCGATAATGAAAAAGGACGAGCGTCTGCTTTGGATCACCGTCTGGGGCGGTGCTAATACGCTCCTTCGCGCGCTCAGGGACGCGAAGGCGCAGAACGGAGAGGCCGAGTTCAGGAAGGCGCTGGGACGGCTGAAGGTCTACGAGATATCGGACCAGGACGACGCCTCTGCCGTGGCGCGGCGAGAGTTTCCTGAAATCGAGCATATCGTCGACCCGTGTCCTGCAGGCGACAACCGCACTTACGGCGCTGCGACATGGCGCGGAATTTCAGGCGATCTCCACGGACGCGAGAAGTTCCACCTCCCGCATCGCGGACTCGTCGAGAACAGGTGGCTTGAGGAGAACATCCGCTCGAAAGGTCCGCTCGGCAAGTGCTATCCGCCGTGGAAGTACTTCATGGAGGGCGATACGCCGTCGTGGCTGGGGCTTGTCGACAACGGGCTTCGCTGGGACGTCTCCCCCGCGTACGGCGGATGGGGCGGACGCTACGAGTGGCGTACACCGAAAGGCGAGACGCATCCTGTCTGGGCGACGCCAGAGGAGAAGGATGTGATTGGCCACCACCGCATCGGCGGCAACTCGATCACGCGCTGGCGCGAGGAGTACCAGCTCGACTTCGCCGCGCGCATGATATGGTCTGTGACTCCCGACTACAAGGGCGCGAACCACAACCCCGTCGCAGTCGTGAACGGAGACGCGTCCAAGAACGTGGTGCGCCTGAAAGCGCCCGGCGGCGGCAAGGTCGCGCTATCCGCCGAGGGGTCGTCCGATCCGGACGGCGACAGCCTGAAGTACGAATGGATCGTCTACGAGGAGGCGAGCACTGTCAAGGGCGCGCGCATCGAGGCGCATGGCGCGACGGCGACACTCGATGTGCTTGGCGTGCCCTATGACGCGAAGGGCGAGGTCCACGTGATCCTGCGCGTGCGCGACAGTGGCTCGCCCGCCATGTTCGCCTACAGGCGCATCGTCGTCGAGGTCGTGCCGTTCGACATTTCGGCGGCAGGTCCGACGAAGTACGAGCTTCTCTACGACAGGCCTGCGCAGAACTGGAACGAGGCGCTTCCAGTCGGCGGCGGATGCGTCGGCGCAATGGTGTTCGGCGGGACGGCGCGGGAGGAGCTCGCCCTTAACGAGGACACGATATGGGGCGGCTCTCCCAACGAGAACGCCAACCCCGCGCTGGGACCGGCGCTGCCGAAAGCGCGGGAGGCGATATTCAACGGGGACTTCAAGGGCGCGGACAGGTTGCTGCCGCGCTCTTTCAATGACGGGATGCCATACCAGACGCCCGGCTCGCTTATGATAGATTTCGAGGACGTCGGCGAAGTTGTCTCGGACTACGTGCGGAATCTTTCCCTCGACGACGCTGTCGCGTCCGTCGCGTTTTCGTCCGGCGGCACGCGCCACGAGCGTGAATACTTCACGCCACTCGGGAAAGGCTGCGCCGTTGCGCGGTTCCGGTCCGGCGCGAAGGCTTCGCTCTCGTTCGCGATGTCCTTCAAGAAGGCGCACAAGGATGCCGCAGTCGAGGCGAAAGGCGTTGTGCTTGCGCTTCGCGGCAAGACTTCCTCGCACGAGGGCGTCGAGGGCAAGGTTCGCTACACCGTTCTCGTCAAGGCCGTACCGCGCGGGGGCGATTGCGTCGCCGAGGATGGCCGGCTGAAAGTAGTCGGCGCGGATTCCGCAGACGTCTATATCGCCATCGGCACGAACTTCCGGCGCTACGACGACATTTCCGGAGATGCCGACGCGGTGGCGCGCGCACGCCTGGACGCGGCTCTCGCCGCAGGGGTGGAAAAGCTGCGCACAGATCACGTCGCTGCGTATCGCGAACAGGCCGACAGGTGCACACTAGATCTCGGGCCGGACCGTTTCCCCGGTAAGCCGACGGACCGGCGCCTCGCAGACTTCGCCAAGGCGGACGACCTGTGGTTCGCCGCGCTTTATTTTCGTTTCGGACGATATCTGCTGATTTCCTCGTCACAGCCGGGGACCCAGCCGGCGAACCTGCAGGGGATATGGAATCACGAGCTTGTACCGGCGTGGGACTCTAAATACACGACCAACATCAACCTCGAGATGAACTACTGGCCGAGCGAAGTCGCCAATCTTTCAGACCTCAACGAGCCGCTCTTCAGGCTGATAC
This sequence comes from Kiritimatiellia bacterium, assembly GCA_016284515.1. Taxonomy (GTDB): domain Bacteria; phylum Verrucomicrobiota; class Kiritimatiellia; order RFP12; family UBA1067; genus UBA1067. Next base: position 3,115 of record JAEEOY010000139.1, read on the forward strand.
GCGAGGTGTCCGCGACAGGCGGGAGGACGGCGCGCGACATATACGGCGCGAAGGGCTGGGTGCTCCACCACAACACGGACATCTGGCGCATATCGGGCACGGTCGGCCGCGGCACGGACGGATTCTGGCCGACGGGCGGCGGATGGCTTGCAACGCATCTCTGGGAGCATTGGCTCTACACGCGCGACCGCAATTTCCTGAAGGAGGTGTATCCGGTTATCAAAGGTTCTGCTGAGTTCTTCGATTCAGTTGCGGTGAAGAATCCAAAGAGCGGGAAACTCACGATCTGTCCGACAATCTCACCCGAGAACAGGCCGAAGGGCAGGGCGAACCAGCTAGCCGCCTCGGCTACTATGGACAGCGCGATCGTGCGCGACGTGTGGCGCGCGGCGGTCGAAGCCGCCAAAGAGCTCGGCGTCGACGCCGATTTCGCGGAGCACCTCGCGCGGCGTATTCCCGATCTTGAACCTTATCACGTCGGCCGGTTTGGGCAGTTGCAGGAGTGGGGGCCTGACGACCTGGATGATCCGAACGACCGCCACCGCCACGTTTCGCATCTCTACGGGCTTTACCCATCGGCGCAGATAACGCCCGACACACCGGAGCTGTTCAAGGCCGCCAGAGTTTCACTGGAACACCGTGGCGACCGTTCGACGGGCTGGGCGATGGGATGGCGAGTCTGCCTTTGGGCGAGGCTTCTCGACGGCGACAGGGCGCTCAAGCTCATAAGAGACCAGCTGTCACCCTTGAAGCGCGTGAGGGGCAGGAGCGGTATTCGATACGAAGGTGGCGGGACGTATCCAAACCTCCTTGATGCTCATCCGCCGTTCCAGATCGACGGCAACTTCGGCTGCACTGCGGGAATCGCCGAGATGCTGATGCAGTCTCACCGCGGCAAAATAGACTTGCTGCCGGCGCTGCCCAAGGCGTGGCGGCGCGAGGGACGCGTCAAGGGGCTTCGCGCGCGCGGCGGATATGAAGTCGACTTCGCGTGGCGTGACGGAACGATCGTGTACAGCGACGTGCGCAAGGTGTCCGGCGACGCCGCGCCGCTTGACTCGCGGACGCGTTGGTACTCCAGATGCACGGGCGAGGACGGGACAGTAATGGAAGCGCGCGACGTGGAGCTGCCGCACAGTTGGGGCGGATACTGGGGAATGCGCGGACATCGGCACGGCAATCTGCACGGCTCGGCGCTCTATACGACACGCTTCGCTGCGAGACGCGAGAATGGGCGTCGCGCGTTTCTCGTCTTCGAGGGCGCGGGGCAGTATCTCACGGTCGATCTCAACGGCAAGCGCCTTTGCCGTCGCGAGCCCGCAGGGCGGCTCGTCACCCATGTCGATGTCACCGACGCCCTTTCTGACGACGGCGACAACTTCCTGTCCGTGACATGCGATCATCCGTCTGGTATTCGCGACATGCCGTGGATATGCGGGGGATGCTACAGGGAGAATGGATTCTGCGAGGGACCCGAACCGCTCGGGCTCTTCCGTCTGGTGCATTTCATCACGACGGATGAAGTGCGCTTCGTGCCTTTTGGGCTGCACGTCTGGAATTCGGACGACATGAAGACTGTCTATGTCGACGCTGAGATCGCTAACGACGGTAGTGAAGATGCGGAGCGGACGCTCAAGGTGTCGTGCGACGAGCTTTGCGTGTCTGAAAGCCGTCCGCTGTCGGTCGGGTCGGGCGAGATGAAAACGATCCGGTTCGAATTTCATCCAAACGCGCTCACACCTTGGTCCGCGGAGACGCCAAAGCTCTATACGTTCGCTGCGACGCTTGTCGATGCATCCGGGCGCGTACGTGCGTCCGACAAGGCGACGACGGGCTTTCGTTCGATACGCTGGCCGCGTCCGGGAGGGGCGGAGCATCGTTTTCTCGTGAATGGAAGCCCTGTGTTCATTCACGGTACGTGCGAGAGCGACCACAGGTTCGGTTCCAGCATGGCGTTCGGGTCGGATGAGATTGCCGCGCGCGTGGGACTGGTGCAGAAGCTCGGCTTCAATGCGTTTCGCGACGGACACGAGCCGCACGATCTGCGCTATTCGAGACAGTGGGACAGGCGCGGCATCTACTGGTGGCCGCAGTTCGGCACACGCGTCTGGTTCGACACGCCTGAATTCCGCCGCAACTACAAGAAGATGCTTGTCGAGTGGGTGCGCGAAAGGCGCAATTCGCCGTCCGTCGTCCTCTGGGGGCTGCAGAACGAGTCGGCTCTGCCTGAAGATTTTGCGCGCGAGTGCCGCGATCTCATAAGGCGGCTCGATCCGCTGTGCGGCGATGAGGGGCGTCTTGTCACGACATGCAACGGAGGACGTGGCGCGGACTGGAACGTTGTCCAGAACTGGAGCGGGACTTACGGAGGCGATCTTTTCCGCTACGGCGCCGAGCTTTCGGGCGAGAAGCAGCTTCTGAACGGGGAGTACGGCGCGTGGCGGCATCTCGGGGTCCATTCAGACCCGGACGCGCGCTTTGACAGAAATGGTCCGTGGAGCGAGGAGCATGCCGCGCAGATACTTCATCAGAAGCTCATGCAGGCGTGGGCTGCGCGCGACAAGGTGTGCGGCCAGTTTCTATGGACTCTCTTTTCCCACGAAAACCCCGGCCGCGTCAACCAGTGGGAGAGCCGCTTTGCGCTCGGCCGCGTGGGGCCGATAAACCACAAGGGTCCGCTCACTCTCTGGGGCGAGCGCACGGAGGCGTACTATCTTTATCTTGCGTACGGGGCGCTTCTGAAGACGGGCGGACTGGACGCCTGGATGAAGCGTCCGCTTAGCGACATGCTCGCCGAAGGGCGCCTCGTCGCGGAGGGTGTCCTTAATGTCGCCAAAGGCGCCAAGAAGGCGATTGCGCCCGTAGGCGGGTTTGTAAATGCAGGCGATTATGTCCTGACAATTGAAAGACAGTAAAGGTATGAAACCATGAACGCCATTAAAGCGATAGCTGTAGTTGCGGTATGCGCCGCTTTGCTTTCACTCTCTGCTGAGCAGAGGTTCGACGTGCTTCTCAATATGGTGCATGACAACCCGGGCGAAGCGCCGTGGATTACGGACTACAAGAACCCCGCGGCACTGAAGCGGTTGGGCTACACCGGCGAGGTCGTGAAGATGGAGCCTCAATGCGGGCTTACATTCGACCGTTACGCCCCGGGGGTGGTGCGCCAGCAGAGCGAAGAGCGCATTTGGATCGAGCGCAAGGCCGCCGAGTTCCGCAAGTTTCTTGCCATCGCGAAAAAGAGCGGCATGCCCGTCTATCCTCACCTCGACATGCTCGTCGTCCCGAAAAGCGTCATGGACGCCTTTGGCGGCGAGATGAAGGGCGGACGGGGGCTTCTAACGATAGCAAAGCCACGCACGCAGGAGATCGTGCGCGCACAGCTCGACGAGCTGTTCTGGCGATACCCCGACCTCGGCGGAATAGTTGTGCGTTTTGGCGAGACGTATCTCCACGATACGCCCCACCACGTCGGCGGCAGGCCGGTGCACAATCCGGCGGACCACGAGAAGCTCATAAACCTCCTGCGCGAGGAGGTGTGCGTGAAGCGCGGGAAGAAGGTTTTCTACCGCACTTGGGACTTCGGACAGCTCCACACGCAGCCGAAGCTCTACCGCGCTGCGTTCGACCGTGTCGAGCCGCACACGAATCTCTACATTTCGGTCAAGCACACTAACTACGACTTTTGCCGCGGCAAGCCTTTCAACACGACGCTTGGACTCGGACGCGTGCAGCAGATCGTCGAAGTTTCCGTCAACCAGGGCGGGCTCTACGGCAAGAACGCCTATCCGTACTATTTCGCGAAAGGCGTGATCGACGGATTCAACGATATGCCCGAGGCGACGCGGCGCGGCGTACGCTCGCTCTTGGGCGACGAAAAGGTGCGAGGGCTGTGGCTCTGGACATGGGGCGACGGATGGAAGGGCCCGTACTTCGACAACGAGATGTGGATGAACCTCAACGAGGCTGTGCTGCGCGGCTTTACGCACCACCCGGAGAAAAGCGAGGAGGAGCTTTTCTTTGCCGCCGTCAAGGAACGGTTCGGACTTTCGGGCGGCGACGCGCGGAAGTTCAGGCAGTTCTGTCTCCTTACCGAGGACGCAGTCTACAAGGGCCAGCACACTTCGCTCGCGCACGTCCCGAACCAGGAGTGGTGGTGCCGCGACCATTTCTTCTGCTCGGTGGATCTTGTGCCGACCCTGAAGGCCGGCAGGCTCAAGGCCGTGCTGGACGAAAAGAGAGAGGCTGTTGGTATATGGCGTGAGCTTGAGAGGAGAATCGGCGAAATACATTTCAGAGACTCGGCGGACGAAGAGTTTGCGCGCGTGTCGACGACATACGGACGCATCAAGTACGAGTTGTCGGAGATAATCTGGCGGATATGCGGACGGCTTGCCGAGGAGCGCGTCGAGAAGCGTCCGCTGACGAAGGAAGAGGCCACGGCGTTTCTTGCGGAGTTCGACGGCAAGTGGGGCGAGTGGGAAGCTCTCAAAGCGTCGTCGCCGCACTGTCCGACGCTGTACCAGATACGCTGCTCGGTCCAGCACTATGTGTCCGCGCCTCTCTTCGGCACGGTAATAGACCGCCTGCGCAAAATTTCAACAGACAAATGAAAGGATAAGCATGAACACAGCAAGGAAAGGTTTGGCGCTGTTCTGCGCCGCGGCGTGCACGGCGGCGGCAGCCGACAGTGTCGTAGCTCCGAAGGAGTCTCTTTTCCCGCTCAGCAGCATCAGTCTGGACGGCGGACCGCTCAAGGACCAGCAGGAGCTGAACAGGAAGTATCTCCTCCAGCTCGAGCCCGACAGACTGCTCAGCAGGTTCAGGCGCGAGGCGGGGCTTGACGCAAAGGCGCCGCCGTACCGCGGCTGGGAGTCGGAGGAGCCTCAGCTGCCCGGGCACATCCTCGGCTTCTACATGTCCGGCGCGGCAATGACCGTGCAGGCGACAGGCGACGAGACGCTGAGGAAGCGGCTTCTCTACATCGTGGACGAGCTTGCCGAGGTCCAGAAGGCGAACGGCAGCGGCTTCGCGCTTGCGCTGTCGCATGGCAAGGACATCTTCCGCGAGATACAGGAAGGCAAGATCAAGATCATCGGGCTGCCGTGGAACGGCCATCGCATCAACGGACACTTCGAGCCGACGTACACGATGAACAAGCTGCAGCTCGGCCTCTACCAGATATGGCTGGCGACGAAGAGCGAGAAGGCGAAGAAGGTGCTGCTCGCGCTAGACGACTGGTTCGGCGAGGAGATAGTCGACAAGCTCGACGACCGCCAGCTCCAGACGCTCCTGCAGTGCGAGCACGGTTCGATGCCCGAGGCGTACGTCGACGCGTGGCGCATGACGGGCGACGAGAAGTACCGCCGCTGGGCGAAACGGCTCTGCCACGAGCGCATGCTCGCCCCGCTTGCGGACGGAAACGCGAACTTCCTCACGCGCTTCCACGCCAACTCGAACATCCCCAAGTACACTGGCTTCGAATACGTCTACCAGATCACCGGCGACGAGCGAATGCACCGCTCCTGCGTCAACGAGTGGAACGACGTTGTCTACCGCCGCAGCTGGGTCGTCGGGGGAAACGGATCTGACGAGCACTTCTCCGATCCGGAGAGATTCCTCGACGTCCTGAGGCGCACAGGCCCCGAGTCGTGCAACTCCGTCAACATGCTCCGCCAGACCGAGGCGCTGTTCATGACGGATCCGTCCGCGCAACGCATGGACTTCTATGAGCGCGCGCTTTTCAACCACATCCTGGCGACTCACGACAACGAGCGCGGCATGACTGCATACTTCACGCCGATGTTCCCCGGCGCGTACCGCGTGTACAGCGATCAGTTCGACTCGATGTGGTGCTGCACGGGAACAGGGCTCGAGGCGCCCGGCAAGTACGCCCAGATGGTCTACACGCATGCACCGGACGGCTCTTCAGTCAGCGTGCAGCTCTTCGCTCCGTCGACGCTCGACTGGCGCGAGAAGGGCGTGAAGATTGTCCAGGAGACAGACTTCCCCTATTCGGACAAGGTGCGCCTCACGGTGTCGGTCGATAAGCCGTTGCGCTTTGCGCTGAAGGTTCGCAAGCCTGCGTGGTGCGCCAAGCCTTCGGCAAGTGTCGCGTGCAGGGAAGAGGCTGGCTATCTCGTCGTCGAACGCGAATGGAAGGGATCTTCCAGTGTTGAGGTGACTCTGCCTATGCAGGTGCGCGTCGAGCGGCTCCCGGGCAGCGTGCCTGGTAGCGAGAACTACGTCGCGTTTACGTACGGGCCTGTCGTTCTTGCTGGCGAGCTTGGGCGCGCCGGAGGGCTCAGGAAGGAGTCATTTTGGACGCTCAACGACCACTGGCGTGCGCCTACGATGCCGGAGGATGCGTTCCCGAGAATCGTTGCGGAGAAGGGCGACGACGTGGCGAAGATGATCAGGCTTGTCGACCCCAAGACGCTAAGGTTCCGCTCGAAGGGCTTCTATCCCGAGGATGTCACGCTCGCGCCGTTCAGCGACATCCATTTCCAGCGCTACAACGTCTACTGGCCGGTCATCTCACGGACGGTCGTGAGGGAGCTTGAGGCGGAGAAGGCGCGCAATGTCGACAGCGTGAGGATCGGCGACCGCGAGAGCGAAGAGGCGCACGGGCTCAAGTCCGAACGTTCGCACACAGGACGCGGCGCGTACGGACGTCATCAGGACAAGATGTGGCGCGACGCTTCGGACGGCGGATGGTTCAGCTACGACATGAAGGTCGGCGCCGCGTCCGGAGACAGGCATCTGCGGCTTGTGTTCTGGGGACGCGAGAGGGGCGACCGCCGGTTCAAGGTGCTTGTGGACGGCGAGAAGGTTGCGGACATGTCGCTAGGCGGATCGAAGGACGAGTTCGTGACGCATGATATTGCCGTTCCTGCCAGGCTCGTGCGCGGCAAGGAGAAGGTGACGGTGCGGTTCGAGGCGGAGCCCAAGTGCACGGCTGGCGGAATCTTCGGCCTCAGCATGCTGCGGAACTAGACGGCTTACCGTAAACCGCCTGTAAATTATGAGGATGTCTATGAAAGGAAATTTCATCACCACAGCCTTGTTTGCGGTAAGCTTCCTGGCTGCGGTGCCGGCGAGCGCCAGGGAGCGGCTTTTCGTGCTGGGCGATTTCGGGGCCGGCCCCGAGTCGGAGCAGTCGCTTGTGAGACTGCTAGTGTATTCTAACGAGTACGACTTAGAAGGAATTGTCGCAACCACATCCGTGGATAAACGGGATAATCCGAACGTCGCCCCTGTGCTCCGTGCGATCAAGGCCTATGGCGAAGTGCGTAAAAACCTCTCCGTGCACGCGAAGGCTGCGGCGCGTCCTGACTATCCAGACGCAGGGAATCTTGAAAAGCTTGTGTCGGCGGGGCAGCCGGCGTACGGTGTTGCCGGCGCGTCGACGGCCTCCGAGGGGGCTCGGCTGCTGGCGCGCGCCATCGCGAAGAAGGACAGCCGTCCGCTTTGGGTCTCGGTCTGGGGTGGCGCCAACACGCTGCTGCGAGCGCTGCGCGACGTGAAGGCTAATGTCTCCCCAGATGAATTCAAGGCGGTCCAGAAGCGCGTACGCGTCTATGCGGTGTCCGACAGGGATGACGCGGGTCTCGCCGTGCGGAAGGAGTTTCCGCAGGTGCTCTATGTCGTCGATCCGTGTACGCCAGGCGACACTGGCGCGTACCCTGCCGCGACGTGGCGCGGGCTTTCCGGCGACTTGAGAACGGACGAATTCGCGTATCCCGCCCGGAATATGGTGGAAGACCGCTGGCTGTGGGACTGCGTGCAGACGAAGGGGCCGCTCGGCAAATGCTACCCTAAGTCGCCGCACTATGTCGAATCGTACACTCCGTCTTTTCTGGGGCTTGTGGACAACGGCCTCGGATGGGCGCAGAATCCAACCTGGGGCGGCTGGGGCGGACGATACCGCGTAGCACAGCCGGCGGGCGAGCCGCACAGGATACTGACGACGCCGTCCGACAGGGATGATCGCGACGACTGCGGCAGGGTGCGACTTGGCGGAGGGTCGGTCGCGCGCTGGCGTGAGGACTTCCAGAACGACTTTGCCGGGCGCATGCGCTGGGCCGTCACCCCCGAGAAGGATCGCGCGAACCACGCGCCTGTCGTGGTGCTGAACGGAAAGAAGGGCACCGAGGTGCTCAGGATCGCGGCGCGCACTGGCGACACGGTGAAGCTCTCTGCCGCAGGATCGTTCGATTCCGACGGCAACAAGTTCGGCTACGACTGGTGGATATACCGCGAGGCTGGCTCTCTGGATGGCGCGCGGCTGAACGGGCGCGGCGAAAGTGTCGAGCTGGACCTCGGGCCGCTCCCCAAGGACGCGAAGGGAACCATACATGTCATCGTCCGCGCGCGCGACGGCGGTTCGCCGTGGATGGCGTCGTACCGGCGCGCGGTCGTGAGCGTGGAGCCGATGCCAAAGGCGAAGATGTTCATCGATCCCGGCCATCCCGGCCATCCCGACTGGGAGGCCCCGCACCGCGAGCTGCCGGACGGCGAATTTCCCGCGCCTGCAACGGCATACGACCGGAAGAAGCTGCGACTCGAGCGGTTCGGGCGCGGCGTAGTCGCGTGGCGCGACAGTTTCGACACGGTGTGCGTCGGCTGGCGCTATTTCTCCTACGATCCCACCAACCAGACGTTCGACGTCTACTGCGACGGCGCTAAGGTCAACGCGCGTCCGATCGGCAACGTCACGCAGATTCGCCTGCCCTACAAAGGCAAGGCTACCTATTCTGTCAAGGCGCACCTTCCGACGACGCGCGTCATCCACGGCGGTACGAGCTGGACCGTGCCGGACGACGCGCCGATCGGCTACATACGGATACCCGTCACGCCTCCGCCTGGCGGCGAGACGCGAAGCGAGAAGTACCACATGACGCTCAACGACTGCTCGATGGGCGATCTCGACGGCGACGGCGTGATGGATATCGTCATCAAGTGGGCGCCGTCCGACGGACGCGACAACTCCCATCCGGGACACACAGGCCCCACCTGGTACGAGGGCGTGAAGATCGCGACAGGCGAATCGCTCTGGAAGATCAATCTCGGCATGAACTGCCGATCCGGCGAGCACTACAATCCGTTTGTCGTCTACGACTTCGACGGCGATGGCTGCGCCGAGATGATCGTGCGCTCGTCGGACGGAACGGTCGACGGAACGGGCCGCGTTCTGGGCGATCCGGAAAAGCTCTGGGCGGAGGGCCACGGCGCGGTCATCTTCGCGCCGCAGTGGTACACGGTGTTCGACGGAAAGACGGGCCGGGCTATAGACTCCATCACGATGAAGCCCGACATCGGGCGCGACTGGCGGGTGTGCCGCTCGTGGTTCTGGGGCGACCACGGCAATCTCGACGGGAACCGTCCGTTCCGCTTCGTCGCCTCGTTCGGATTCCTCGACGGGGTGCGTCCGAGCGCCGTCATGTGCCGCGGCTATTATTCGCGCTCGGGCATCATGGCCCTCGATTTCGACGGGAAGCGCCTGAAGGAGAAGTGGATGTTCGACACGCTCACCGACATGGAGAAGTGGGGGCGCTACTGCGGGCAGGGATTCCACAGCCTGCGCATGGGCGACGTCGATTTCGACGGGAAGGACGAAGTCATCTACGGACAGATGGTTGTCGACCACGACGGCCAGGGGCTGCACTCGACGGGAATGGGGCACGGCGATGCGCTGAACCTGATACAGAGGACGCCGTACACGCGCGGCCTGCAGATCTGGACGTGCCAGGAGAACGGCGTGGATGGCGCGGTTCTGCGAGATGCATGCACGGGCAGGGTGATCTACCAGGTCAAGAGCGGCAAGGATGTGCCGCGTGCGGTGGCCTACGACATGGACGGCTGCTCGCCAGGCGTTGAGATGTGGTCGGCGAGCGGCATCGGCATGCACGACGGGGAATTCGGCTTCCACGGCTGGCCGCCGACCGGGCTTGCGTTCTGGGCATACTTCTCCGGCGACATGACGGCGTCCTGCGTGGCCGGTAACGGCATGTGGGCGATGTGCTCGAAGACGCACAAGCAGTGGAAGGTCGGCGATTTCTCGGGCGTGCACGTCATCAACGGCTCCAAGTGCGTGCCGTGTATGCAGGCGGACATTCTAGGCGACTGGCGCGAGGAAATTCTGATGGCCGTCAACGGCGAGAAGGAACTGCGGCTCTATCTCTCCAACCGTGAGACGCCGTACCGTTTCTGGACGATGCTGGAGGATCCTCCGTACCGCGAGAGCGTCGCGGCGCAGAACTCCGGCTACAACCAACCACCGCAGCCGGGTTTCTATTTCGGCCCCGACTTGCTCGGCCACGGCATCTGGTGGCGCGGTACATATCTGCCGAAGTGGGAGGAAGATAAATGATTGCGACTGTTTTGTTGGCGGCGGCGTTTATGCCGACGTGGAAATCCGTGGAGGCGGGCTTTTCCGTTCCGCCGTGGTTCGACGACGCGAAGTTCGGCGTTGAATGCCGGTGGGGCGGCGCGGACGCGACGGCGGCGAACTGGAAACCGGACGAGTTGTGTGCGCTCTGGAAGCGCATGGGCGCACGCTACTTTATCGCGGCGGGCACGCTCAAGGACGGCGTCGACAACTGGGACAGCGCGAAGGGCGAGGCGAATTCGCTAAAGACCGGGCCGAGGCGCGACCTGCTTGACGGATGGATGAAGGCGGCCGGCAGGGAGGACCTCCGCTTCGGCGCGAGTTTCCATGCGTCGCGCATGGGCGAGAAAACCGCCCCGACGAAGGAATACCGCGCCAACTACCGCGACCGCATACTCGATGCGGCGTCGAAATACAAGCTCGATATCCTTTATTTCGACGACAGGGTGTTTCCGTTCTGGCCGATGGACTGGCAGAAAACGGGCCTTGAGATTCTCTCTGGCTTCTACAACGACAACGCCGCGCGCAACGGCGGGAAGTGCCAGGGCGTGGCGACCGGAAAACGGCTTGGCCCCCCAGAGAGGAAATCACTTGTGTGGAACATCGAACGCGGCACGTCGCTGGAGAAGATCGAGCCGCGCTGGCAGGGCGAGACCTGTCTTGGAAACTGGACGTACGACGGCGAATACTTCAAGCGCGGCAAGTACAGGGACGCGAAGTTCGTCCTGAGGATGCTCGCCGACGTCGTTTCGAAGAACGGCAACCTGCTTCTTTCCGTCCCGCTGAAGCCCGACGGGACGATGGACGAGAAGGAACGCGCGGTTTGCGAGGACATCGCGGCGTGGATGAAGGTGAACGGCGAGGCGATCTTCGGCACTGTCCCGTGGAAGGTCTGCGGAGAGGGCGCGCAGGTCTACAGGATCGATAGAATACACGTCGAAGGTCACAACGAGCGCTCACTCGAGAAGCCGACGCTCGACGACATGCGCTACACGGCGTCCAAGGACGGGCGGACGGTCTACGCAATCGCACTTGTGCCGCCGCGCGACGGCGATACTCCCGCATGCTACGAGCTCTGGCGCGAGGGCTTTGTCATCGACCGGCGACTCGCCCAGGTGAAGGACCTTCCAGCCGTCTACAGGTTCCGCTACGACGCCAAGGCGCACGATGCGGCTAAGAGGGCTCTTGCCGCGCTTGTCCCCGGTGGCGAACCCCTTGCCCTCGGCGTCGCCGTCAACGGAAGTCTCGAGCGCGGCGAGGTCGAGCGAAAGACGTCCGGCGCATCCGTAGCCGTTCGCTATGTGCTCCCGGAGGCGAAGCGACGCGTCACGGGCGAGCGCACGCTCTGGCGGCTTCCCGACGAGGCCAAGGTGTGGTATCAGTCCAACATGCACACGTACGACGGCAAGTATGAATGGAAGAGGGTCAAGGACATCAAGCGCTGGACGGAGATGGCGCTTCCCGTCACCGCGAAGATGCCCGACGGCACGTACAGGATGATCACTGAGGCGAACCTCGTCGGCTGGACCGACATGGCGGTTCGCTATCTCGGCGACGGCATATTCGAATCGTTCTACCATGCCGACCGCGAGGGTTTCGACAGCGCGGGGAAAGTTGTGACGCCGTGGCGCGTGATGATAGCGGCGAAAGACATCGCGGAACTCTACCACTCGAGCTTCGTGCGTGATCTCTGCCCGCCGCCTTCGTCCGACGTCGCCGCGAAGGCCGCGCGCTTCGCAAAGCCCGGGCGCGCCGCATGGCAGTGGCTTTCGACAGGCGCGCCCGTATACGCCGAGCAGCGCGAGTGGATCGACGCGACTGCGAGGCTCGGATTCGAATACTACGTGATAGACGACGGATGGAATCGCTGGCGTGATGCCGGCTCGGACGAGTGGAAGTGTCTTGAGAGCGTTGTGGCGTATGCCGCGAAGAAAAGGGTGAAGTGCGTCGTGTGGGTGAGCGCGAACGATGTAGCCGACCGACACCGGATGCGCAATTTTCTCTCGAATGTCAAGAAGTCCGGCGCGGTCGGCGTGAAGATCGACTTGATCCCTGCGGCTAACCGACAGTGGGTCGACTGGTACGAGATGTCGCTTGAGGAGACCTTTGCCGCCGAACTTTTCGTGACCTTCCACGGCGCGGTCAAGCCTACGGGCCGCGAAAGGACCTGGCCACACGAATTGGCCCGCGAGGCGGTGATGGGGCACAAGTTCCATGCCGCCCGCTGGCGACGCACGATGCCGGCCGAGCAGGATGTCATCCATCCGTTCAACCGCCTGGTGCAGGGCCCTGCGGCCTATACGCCGGTCGTTCTGGAACCAGGCGGTCTTTCCTGGTCTACCTGGCCGCGCGAGGTTGCGCAGGGCGTCATCTTCGCGTCTCCGTTCCTTTGCTTCGGCGACAGACCGAAGAACTACTTGAACAGTCCGCTGAAGGATCTGATACTTGGTCTTCCTCCGATCTACGACGAGACGGTCGTTCTGCCAGGGAGTGAGATCGGCGAATGCATCGCGGTCGCGCGTCGCAAGGGCGATACGTGGTATGTCGCCGTCGAGTCGGGCTGGCGCGAATCGAACCTCGACTTCCAGCTGTCCTTCCTTCCGGAGGGCAAGTGGAGGATGACGTCGTACACCGACAAGCCCGGCGTTTCGGCGGGATGCGACTGTGCGGAAACGGACGTGACGTCAAAAGACCGCATCAAGATCTTGGTCCGCCACGGCGGTGGCTATGTGGCGATACTGAAGCGTTCAGCCAAGTAAACGCATCAAGAACAGAACCAGAGAGGAGAATCGATGAAAGGTGCAGCTGAAGGTGGTCGCGGCATGGGAGTTTCCATGCTTCGCGCGATGGTTGTGTTTGCCGTAGCGGGCGTTATGGCGGCGAATGCGCCCCCCGCGTCGACGCAGGTGTTCTGGCTTGGCGCCGACATCGGGGGCGCAACTGAAATGGAGGACCAGGGCAAAACCCTATACAACTGGAACGGCGAGAGCCGCGAATGCACAGCACTCATGAGGGAGCTGGGCTTCGGTGCGATTCGCATAAGGGTCTGGGTCAATCCGGCTAGCAGGTACTGCGCGAAGGAGGACGTCCTTGACAAGGCCCTGCGCGCAAAGCGCCTGGGAATGCCCGTCATGGTCGACTTCCACTACAGCGACGATTGGGCCGATCCTAGCAAGCAGACGATTCCCGCTGCGTGGAAAGGCCATGACTACCAGACTCTGTGCAGGGACGTTGCGGCCCATACGAAGGAGGTCCTCGATCTCCTGAAGGAGAACGGCGTCCGTCCAAAGTGGGTACAGGTAGGCAACGAGACGAGCAACGGATTCCTTTGGCCCGTAGGCAACGCGACGGACAACCCCGCTCAGTACGCCGGACTCTTCAAGGCCGGGTATGATGCCGTGAAGTCCGTCGTTCCTGAAGCTGCCGTCATCGTGCATCTGGACAACGGATTCGACAACGGCCTCTACAACTGGAATCTCGACATTCTCAGGAATAACGGGGCAAGATGGGACGTCATCGGCCTTTCGGTTTACCCGTACTGGGCCGAAATGTATCACAATCGCACTCCAGAGCAGACGATCAGCCAGTCGGCGGAGAACATGCGCAAGCTAACGGCCAAGTACGATACGGACGTGATGGTGGTCGAGACCGGCTTCAAGGTTGACCTAGAGCATCCGGAGAATATGGAGAAGGGGCGCCGCCTCTATGCGGCGTTGCTGCAGTCCTGCCGCGCGATTCCGCGGTGCAGGGGCGTGTTCTACTGGGAACCGCAGTGCCGTCCGGGTCCCTACTGGCTTGGCGCATATGATTCCGACGGGCGTCCCACTGAGATACTTAAGGCGCTCGACGACGACAGGAGAGGCAATGGCGACCCTGTTGTGTTCAGGGCTGTTGGAACGAACGGGCTTAACGCGGCGACGAACTAGGGAATGTTCATCGGAAACGGCTCTGGCAATTCGGGGTACCTCGTGCTCGACGGAGGAACGTAGGCGTCGTCTGGCGCAGGCGGTCGCATACCACTAATGGGGCATTGCGGAAAGATCAATGTCTTGTGTATAATGACGGCATGAATACTACAACTGCATCACTTGTGCGCAGTCTCGCGCTTTGCGCGGCGTTTGCATCCGTAGCATGCCCCGTTTTCGGGGAATGGAAACCCGCGCCTTCGCCCTTGATGACCGAATGGGGCGAGAAGGTCACTCCGGAAAACGCGTGGAGGGAATACCCGCGTCCTCAGCTCGTCCGCAATGAGTGGACGAACCTCAACGGAATGTGGGAGTATGCCGTGACGTCCAATGCTGGCGGGACGCGCGAGCAGCCATGGGCGAAGGTCGATCCTGGGATATGCGTAGCGCGCGGCGAAATTCTCGTGCCGTACTGCATCGAGTCGGCCCTGTCGGGCGTCGGGCGCAAGCTTGAGCCGTCCGAGATACTCTGGTACCGCCGGATGATCGACGTCAAGAAGCGTCCCGGCGAGAGGACGCTCCTTCACTTCGGCGCAGTTGACTTCCGCTGCCAGGTCTTCATCGGGCACAAAGAGGTGACCGATGTACCGCACGAAGGCGGCAACGTGCCGTTCACCGTGGACATCACCGACTACGTCGAGGACGGATCGAACGAGCTCATCGTGAGCGTCTGGGATCCGACGACTACGTTCGTGAACGCGAACACGGGCAAGCAGGTCCTCAAGGAGGGCTGGATATGGTACACGAGAGTCAGCGGAATCTGGCAGACTGTTTGGCTTGAGAACGTGCCGGAGACCTACATCAGGTCGTATGAGGTCATTGCCGACGTGGCAAACGGCACGGCGGCATTTTCGTTCGACGTGGCTGGAAGCTCGTTCCGCAAGGACGAGGTCGAGGTATCGATCTCCGGCGGAGCTAGCGCGACGACGAAGGACGGCAAGGTTGTGGTCAAGATGCCTGATGGCTTCAAGACGTGGTCTCCTGACTCCCCGCACCTCTATGACTTCACCGCGAAATGCGGCAAGGACAGCGTGAAGGGCTACTTCGCCATGCGCACGATCGAGAAGCGGGCCGACGCGAAGGGCGTTCTCCGATTCCATCTCAACGGACAGCCGATCTTCCTCTATGCGCCGCTAGACCAGGGATGGTGGCCGGAAGGCCTTCTCACTCCGCCATCGGAAGAGGCCATGAAGTTCGACATCGCATCCCTCAAGGACCTCGGGTTCAACGCGATGCGCAAGCACATCAAGGTCGAGCCGGCGCGCTACTACCACCTCTGCGACAAGCTGGGCCTCATCGTCATACAGGACATGCCCTCCGGCAATCGCGAGGGAGACGTGAACCAGCGCTTCACGGCGTTCCGCCGCGAGATGAAGGACATGATCGACTCGCTCAAGGTATTCCCGTCGATCGTGATGTGGGTTCCGTACAACGAAAGCTGGAGCCAGCCCGGTGCGTTCTACACGCACAACGTGCTCGACTGGGTCAAGCGGTACGATCCGACGCGCCTGGTGGACGGTCCGTCCGGATGGAACGACTGGGAAGGCGGTTCCACCGGCCTCAAGAGGCCCGTGTCGCAGCACCGACCGCCCGAGGTGTGCGAAGCCGCCGACACGGTGGACTTCCACATCTACCGCGGCCCGGGCATGCCTGCCGTGAATCCGCGACGCATCAGCTTCCTCGGCGAGTTCGGCGGACTCGGCTGGGCGGTCGAGGGCCACACCTGGCTCAAGGAGGCGAAGAACTGGGGATACGGCGGAATGAAGGACACTTCCGGCAAAGAGAACCTCACGCGCGTTTACTGCGACCTCATGAACCGTCTCGGCGACTGTGCGGCGAAGGGGCTTTCCGGCGCGGTGTACACGCAGACGACGGATGTCGAGAGCGAGGTGAACGGCCTCTGGACGTATGACCGCAAGGTTCTCAAGGTTGACCGCGACGCCGTCAGGGCCGCGCATGCGAAAGTCTACGCAAGGAGCCGTGAGTAGCGATAGGCGCGGCGCGTGTTTTCTTGACAGACTAGATGTGGTAATGTCCAACGAGGAGAAGAGATGAAAAACGCGATAACGTGCATATTGTTCCGCAACGTCGCGGGGCTGCCCCCAAAGGCCGTGCGCTTCGGCGGCTGGGAGGCGAAGGGTATCAACGGACAGAACCTCGGGCACTACCTGTCGGCCATCTCCGCGTGCTATGCGGCGACGGGCGCGCGAAAGAACGGGTAGACTATGTCGTAGACGAACTCGCCGCCTGTCAGGCGGCGAATGGCGACGGATACGTGATGACGATTCCGCAGACAGCGGTATGTGCGATTGTACGCCGCAAAATAGCGAAGGTCGTTCGGAGAGAACCTCGCCGAATGGCGCGCAAATAGGTGCGCGACTCGGGAACAGGAGTGTTGGCAGGCCTGCGGGCGGGGATTTTCGCGAGGTTTCCGTCTGCAGGTCTGAATTTCAACGTGAATTAGCTTGAGTACTGTAAATAAGTGTGTAAATTTATAAGATAATTACAGTGTTCAAGGCGTATTTGCGCTGAGCATTGTAATTATCTATAAGAAATGATATAATATCTTTTGCGGTTAAGATTAGGAGGACGCTATGATATCAATTGAATGCCTTTCGCGCATCGCTCATACAGTATGGATATCGGGAGTGCCCGCGGTTGGTGGACTGGCTTGATGCTTTTACGCGGCTTTCGGAATTGATCGCTGCTGCGCCCGGTGGGCGGAAGGTGGTGTTCATTGACGAGATGCCCTGGATGGATACGCCGCGTTCGAAGCTGGTTTCGTCCTTCGAGTATTTCTGGAACAACCAGGTCCTCGTCAGGAAGGAGAAAGACGTCTTCATGGTGGTCTGCGGGTCTGCAACGTCCTGGATTGTGGATAACATTGTACACAACAAGGGTGGACTTCATGACCGTCTGACGGATAGAATATGGATTCGTCCGTTCACCCTCAGGGAATGCGCGGAATACGCGGCGTCCCTCGGCGTCTCGCTCAGCCGCCACGAACTCTGCGAGGCTTATATGATCTTTGGCGGAGTGCCGTTTGCCGCATTACCGTTATCGCCGCAGAGGGGATCAAGCCTGGCGCACATGCCTCAGTCGCGCAGAATACACTGACTCTCGACGATCTCCTCGATTCGTAGGGAATGATGCCGGGCTTGAGCGCCGTCCATGCCTGCGCAATCAGCGCCTTCTAGTTGATCTTGATCTTCATGAGAGCAGGTGGATGAGCCAAGGAGATGCGGCGTCTCGCCGCGTCGGTGTGGCGGAGCTGGAAGCTCCGCCTCCTTGGGAAAGGACGCGGCTGGAAGCCGCGTCTCCATGGGAGAGAGATGGTCTCGCCGCGTCGGTGTGGCAAAAGGGTCTTCTATATAAGCTCTACTGTATATGCCTTTGGCCATGTTGGCTCACAGACCGCTCACAAGTAGCAACAGTTCTATGAATGAGGTTGTGATGCGCGAAGCTAATGCGAAGTGGTAACGGAGCAATTTTTACAACCCTCGGAGTTCTCAAAAGTTCTACACGTTTCTACACGGCTAAGACGATACTCTCCACCTGCGGTATACCCCAATGGAGGAATTGTTATTGCGGCGGATGAAGAGTATAATTATCAACGAAAATGGCAAATAACGAGTCGGCGCCGTTCTGTCCCGCCGCCGTTGCGCCAGAGATGTGAAAAAGGAGTCGTCAAAGTGAAAAAACTATATGCAACAGTTGTCTCGATGGTCGCGATTGCGGCTTTGGGCGAGGAAAAGCAGTCGTATCTGATGGTGCACCACAAGGACGCCGACCATTCACTGCACATGGCAGTCTCCGACGATTCGTCCACGAGGGACAATGCCGACAAGCTCGCGAAGGAGGCGGAGGTGCTCAGGATCGACGGATCGAATCCGCTCGTCAAGACGCGCTTCACGGCGGATCCGGCGGGCTATTCAGACGGCGAGTGGTTCTACGTGTTCATGGGGCACGACGACGACCGTGCGAAGGGATACCTCATGTTCGACTGGTCGGTCGTGCGCACGAAGGACATGGTCGAGTGGGAAGATCTCGGCACGGTCATGAGCCTGCGCGAGACCTTCCCCTGGGCGCGTCCGGACAAGGCATGGGCGGCCCAGGCGGTGAAGCGCGGCGGAAAGTGGTACTGGTACATCTGCACTTCGCGCAAGGGCGGGCGCGGCGACGCCATCGCAGTCGCGGTTGCGGACGACGTGAAGGGGCCGTGGAAGGATCCGCTCGGCAAGCCGCTTGCCGAAGGCGGCGGATTCATCGACCCCTCGGTGATGATCGACGACGACGGCAAGGCGTATCTCTTCTGGGGCAACCACGGCGGCGATCCCGGCATGTGGTATGCAGAGCTCAAGGAAAACATGATCGAGTTCGCCAGCGAGATAAAGCCTGTTCCTGGGCTTCTCGACGCGGAGGCGTTCGGCGAGCCGCTCAAGTGGCCGCGTCGGTGCGGTCCGCACAGGGCGGGCTCTCCCCAGACGAATTTTGTCGAGGCACCGTGGATATACAAGGTCGGCGACACGTATTATCTTGAATACGCGTCCGGCGGACTGCCCGAGAAGTGGTCGTATTCGACGGCGAAGTCGATACATGGTCCGTGGAAGTTCGGCGGCAAGATAATGGACAACGCCGGCGGCACGCACACGATCCATGGCGGAAGCGTGTTCCACAAAGGCGAGTGGTACATGCTCTACCACGACGGCAACAAGCCGGGCGGAGGCGACAAGCGCAGGAGCGTGCGCATCGAGCGCTACAAGCGCAACGCCGACGGATCGATTCCGTTCATAAGGCCGACTGCCGACGGCGTCAAGCCCAAGGAGCCTATGTCCTACGTGATGGTCTATCACAAAGACGCTGACCACTCGCTTCACATGGCCGTCTCGGACGACTCGTACAACTGGAGGGCGGTGAACGGAGACAAACCTGTTGTAAAGGGCGAAGACATCGCGGTGCAGAAGGGCATACGCGACCCGCACATCGCGCGCACTCCCGACGGAGTCTACGTGGTCGCGGCTACTGACCTGCATATATTCGCTCGCCAGCACGGCTACCGCACAACCGAATGGGAGCGCGACGGCGCGAAGTATGCGTGGGGCAATAACCGCGGGCTCGTGCTCCTGACGAGCCGCGACCTCGTCAACTGGGAGAAGCGCAACCTCGACTTTTCCGCACTGACCTGCCCGACGCAGGCGAAGGATGCCGAAGGCAATGACATCCCGTGGAGCGAGGTGGGCTGCACGTGGGCCCCCGAGCTCGTCTGGGACGACGCTGCGGATTGCTTCTTCATGCATTTCACGACGCGCTTCGGCCGCGGCATGAACCAGATTTACGGCGTACACCTGAAGCGCGACCTCACGGGGCTTGCGGAAGATCCATTCCCGCTCTACTCGGCGCCGCGCGACGAGAAGGGGCAGCCACGCTACAACATCATCGACTCCGACATGGCGCGCGACGACGACGGCGTGTGGCATCTCTTCTACGTGAGCCACGAGCATGGCGCGTCGATACGCCACGCAACGGGCAGGAGCATCCGCGGTCCGTTCGAGGACGCGCCGTACTTCGACGGGGAGAGGCGCGGACACGAGGCGCCCAGCTGCTGGAGGCGTCCGGACGGGACGTGGGTCGTGATGTGGGACCGCTACACGATGCGCCCGCACAACTTCGGCTTCGTCGAGACGAAGGACTTCAAGGAATGGAAGCCGATCGGATACTTCAACGACCGCGGCTCGCCGATGAAGCGCGAAGGCTTCAGCGAGCAGAAGCACGGCGCGATCGTCGAGGCGCCGGCCGATCTCGTCCAAGCGATGGAGCGCCATTTCGCCAACAAGCTCGCGAAGGAGGCAGTGGTGCAATAAAGGCTTCTAAATTTGTCCCACATGGAGTCGTAATCAATGAAAATGCGTATCGGCTTGGTTGTAATGGTGGCTGTCTCGGCTTTCGCCCTGGCGGCGCACTCTGCCACTGATCCGCGTTTGGCAAAACCGTTCATAGAGCACGACCACTTCGGCACGCCGGACTGGAAATCGACGCACCGCAACAAGCCCGACGGACCGTTCCCCGCGCCTGCTACGGCATACGACCACAGGAAGCTGCGGCTTGAGAAGTTCGGGCGCGGCGTCGTCGCGTGGCGCGACTCCACAAATACGGTGTGCGTTGGCTGGCGCTATTTCTCGTACGACCCGACGAACCAGACGTTCGACGTCTTCAGGGACGGCAAGAAGGTCAACTCCAAGCCGATTGCCGACGTGACGCAGATTCGCCTGCCGTACAAAGGCAAGGCGACGTATTCTGTGAAGGCGCACCTTCCGACGACGCGCGCGATACACGGCGGCGACAAATGGACAGTTCCAGCCGACGCGCCGATCGGCTATATCAGGATTCCGCTTAGCGCCCCGCCTGGCGGAGAGACTCCGAGCGAGAAGTACCACATGGTGCCGAACGACTGCTCCATGGGCGACCTTGACGGCGACGGCGAAATGGAGATCGTGATCAAATGGTCTCCGACAAATGCGCGCGACAATTCGCATCCCGGCCATACCGGGCCGACATGGTTCGAGGGCGTCAAGGTGTCGACGGGCAAGTCCCTCTGGAAAATCAACCTCGGGCCCAACTGCCGCTCGGGCGAGCACTACAATCCGTTTGTGGTTTACGACTTCGACGGCGACGGGTGCGCGGAGATGATCGTGCGCACATCTGACGGAACGGTCGACGGAACGGGACGGATTCTCGGCGATCCCGAGAAGAAGTGGGTCGAGGGGCATGGTGCAGTCGTATTCGCTCCGCAGTGGTACACCGTGTTCGACGGAAAGACCGGGCGCGCAATAGACTCGATCACGATGAAGCCCGATCTCGGACGCGACTGGCGTGCGTGCCGCGCATGGTACTGGGGCGACCACGGCAATCTCGACGGGAACCGTCCTTTCCGCTTCGTCGCATCGTTCGGCTTTCTCGACGGGGAACGTCCGAGTGCCGTGATGGGGCGCGGCTACTACTCGCGCACCGGCGTCATGGCGCTCGACTTCGACGGAAAGAGCCTGAAGGAGAAATGGACGTTCGACACGCTCGACGACATGGAGAAGTGGGGCAGGTACTGCCACCAGGGCTTCCACAGCATTCGCATGGGCGATGTCGATTTCGACGGCAAGGATGAAGTAATCTACGGACAGATGGTGCTTGACGACGACGGCACCGGGCTGCATTCGACCGGAATGGGACACGGCGATGCGCTGAATCTCATCCAGCGTACGCCGTACACCCGGGGGCTGCAGGTATGGACATGCCAGGAGAACAGTGTGGACGGAGCGGTTCTGCGCGACGCCTGGACCGGAAAGGTCATCCATCAGATCAAGAGCAACAAGGATGTCCCGCGCGCCGTCGCGTTCGACATAGACGGCTGCACTCCGGGCGTGGAGATGTGGTCCGCGAAGGGCATCGGCATGTACGACGGCGAACTCAATTTCCTCGGGTGGCCGCCTGCGGGCCTGGCCTTCTGGGCGTACTTTTCCGGCGACATGACGGCGTCGTGCGTCGCGGGAAACGGGATGTGGTCTATGTGTTCGCGCACGCACAAGCAGTGGCAACTCGCAAAGTTCGACAATGTACATCTCATAAACGGCTCGAAGTGCGTGCCGTGCCTTCAGGCGGACATTTTGGGCGACTGGCGAGAGGAGATAGTGCTTCCGGCGCGCGGCGACAAGGAACTGAGGCTTTTCCTCTCGCCTTGCGACACGCCGTACCGTTTCTGGACGATGCTGGAGGACCCGCCGTACCGCGAAAGCGTAGCGGCGCAGAACGCCGGATACAACCAGCCGCCGCAGCCGGGCTTCTACTTCGGTCCCGATCTGCTTGGCCACGGAATCTGGTGGCGAGGGATGTATCTTCCCAAATGGAGCAAATAGAGGGCTCGAGGAAGGCGTCGTTTCGGTACCCAAATGGGGTATATTATCCCCGGCTCTGATGTGATAGAATATTTGCAGAACGTGGTGGTGTATGCCGCGATTCGCTGAGAACCGTACAGGTGTATCTTTTGTCCAAAACAATTACAGGAGGTTAAAAGATGGTAGTCGGTAGAAATGTCGCCCGCGTATGCGCGGTGATGGCTGCGGGCATCGTGCAGACATCGACCGCGGCCGAATGGTACGGCACAAGCCTCGACTCAGAAGGCCATGCGCAGTGGAACAACGCGACGAACTGGAACAGCGACACCGGCGTTCCTGTCGGCAACATCAACTTCACCGAATCCGTCATAAACGGCAAGTCGGGTTCGATGACGGTCTATCTCGATGGTGCGTACACTTTCTCGGGCGACTACCATCTTTATGCTGGCACTACGGATGCACCGCTTGTGTTCAAGGCCAGCGGCGAGAACGGTTTTGCAGCGACGGCCAATAAGCAGATGTACATCGGCAGCGGCTCGGCTAATCCGGCGTATGTCGTTCTGGATGGCGGCACGTACACGTTCATGAACGACATCAACGTGGGCTGGAACCAGAGCTCGGCGACACTTAAGGTGAAAGCTGGCACGATTGCTCGCGCCCCGTACTGGGTTCGCGTTTCGCAGGGTAGCGGAGGGAACGGCGTCGGCACTGTCATCATGGACGGGGGCGAGATCATCGCCGGATATCGAGATGGCGCCGAGGTTAAAAATGGGTGCTTTACCTTGGCTGACAACGACAATTCGAAGTCGCGCTTGCTCATGTCCGCCGGCCGCATCCGCGCGGGCGGTGTGAACAAGGGCAATGTGGCGATCCGAATTGCAAGCGGAGCAGGCTCCGAGGCGGAAGTCGAGATGTCCGGAGGAGCGCTCGTGGCAAATAGCGAGAATGCGCAGATCGTGATAGCGAACGGCAATAACTCGAAGGCAATCGTCAACATGACGGGCGGCACCATGAGTTCGGGAAGCGACTTTCGCATCGCGTCGAACGGGACCGGCGCCACGTCCGTATTCACGAACGCGAACGGAGTTATAACGTGCGGACTCAACTTTGCACTTGGCGGAGCCAACGGCTGCAACGGCACCTACGTCCAGAAGGGTGGTACGGCGACGATTGCCGGCACAGCGTACATTGGTCGGCACGGCGGAACTGGAGTCTTCGAGCTTGGCGGCGGCGATTTCATTGTCAACGGCGACCAGATGTTGCTTGGCAGCGGCAGCCCCCTCGGGACCAGCACGGTTGCGCTTAACGGCGGCACGCTTTCGGTGAAAAAGCTTGCTGCCGAAGGTGGCACGGCAACTGTTGTGTTCAACGGCGGGACGCTCAAGGCGCTTGCATCTAATCTCAACGCGTTTGTGCCTCGTGCGGACAACTTCACGCTGTCCATAGGATCGCGCGGCGCGACAGTCGATACCGCAAGCTATATTGTCGGCATCGAGTCCGACATCGGTTCCGCCGTAGAAGCGGGCGAGACGGACGGAGGGCTCGCCGTGACGGGCAAGGGCATATTGGTGATGCACGGCGCGGCGAACTACAACGGCACGACGGCAGTCGAGAAGGGCGTGCTGGACTTCAGAAACGGGATGTCGTTCACTGGCCCGCTGGAAATCGGCAGGCAGGGCGCGGTGACCGTGGAAATGACGCCGATGTACAGCGCTGCGCTTGAGCAGATTGCAGCAAAGCAGGAGGAATACGACGCAGAGGGCGACGAGCACCAGGTCGTTGTGCCGACTGTGGCCGACTTGCTGCTGGACAAGAAGGTGGAACTCTTCTCGGCTTCCGCGCTTTCGTTCGAGGAGGCGACGGATGATCTCTCGACATCGGTTTTCCTTACAGGGCCTGTCGTTGGCTATACGCTTTCCAGCGAAGTCGTGGACGGACGCACGGTTGTATATGCGACAATCACAAACGTGGACAACATCGCGACTACGCGCAAGGTAACGTCGTACATCGAGACCGACAACTACGTTGACCAGAACGGCGCGTGGTCGAACGGCCAG
Organism: Kiritimatiellia bacterium; assembly: GCA_016284515.1. Classification (GTDB taxonomy): domain Bacteria; phylum Verrucomicrobiota; class Kiritimatiellia; order RFP12; family UBA1067; genus UBA1067. Next base: position 27,410 of record JAEEOY010000139.1, read on the forward strand.
CCCGCCGACAACAGCTATGACGTGGGCATATTCACCGCCGGCGGCATCATGCACATCTGGGGCGACGGAAAGGGAAAGATCAACAACAGGAAGTTCGGCGACTTCGTGGTGCGCGGCTGCACTGCAAAGGTGAGGTACGGGGGCAACGGCTATCCCGACATCGGCGTGAAGCATGTGGCGGGCAACGGCACGCTTGAACTTGCGCAGGCCGGGCTTGTCGGCAATGGAACTCTCGATATTGTGTCCGACAAGAACGTCAAGGTCGTCATCACGACCGAAGGCGCCTCCGGAACGGCACGTGACGCTTGGATCGGCGTGAACAACGCAAATGCCACGGCCGCCACAATCGTGAACGGAGACGTTGTTACGTCAAACGGCTTCATCGCGATATGGCGCAACGTGACATTAAACGGAAATCTCGTGATCTCGCCGTGGAGCGTGAACAGCTATGTCGGAGGAACCGCCGGAGACACACTCAAGATCAACGGCGACCTGGTTATTCTTGATGGAGCGACATTCGACTTCCAGTCGCATAACGTCACCTTCGGCGAAAATGCGCGCCTTGTGCTGATGGGCGGCACCGTGATCAACACGAACAACCTTTCCGCATGGCCCAAGACCGTGATTGCGGGTGGAGTCTACACGTACGGCGCAGTGCCAGGCGCGTCCGAGTACACCATCGAGGGCGGAAGACTCAACGTCGTGCCGCCGGCGGACGGAGAGTCCTTCGAACT
>JAEEOY010000140.1 GCA_016284515.1 Kiritimatiellia bacterium
GTGAGCAGCCTTCAGTAGCGCATTCTCCAATCGAGCAGCACTGCAAGGGAGGCGGACTTTGACCAGGATTGTGTCCATAGTGGGTCTCCTTTGTAGGGTTGTTGATGCGGACATTATATCAAATACCTGTCCCGCTACGCGAGGCGGCGGGCGAGGGCGAGCAGGTTCTTCACGCCGTTCAGCTCGCCGAGCGCGCGGGTCACGAGGAACTCGAGGTCGTCGAAGTCCTCTCGGCTGCCCGCGTCGGCAAGGGCAACCATGTCGAGGGCGAAGAGCCCCCGCCACGCGCTGAGCGTGATCGCCGCCACGTTGCCCACCAGGGCGAAGACAGCGTCGAGCTTGACCTTGCGCCCGACCTCCCGATGCTGAAGCCTGTAGGCCGCGCGTAGGCGGTCTCTGCGGCTTTCGCTTTTCTCCTCGATTCCGCGTTGGCGCGCGTACTCGGCTTCGGCAAGGTGCCTCACCTCGGCGGCGACCATCCTCTCGACCTGCTCCGGCGAAGGGAAGCCTCCGCCGGGATTCCATTGTTTACTCATGTGTTTTCCTTTCTGTGGCTTTTGCCACCTCGCACATGATGCGCCAAAGGCGAAAGAAAGGCAACGGAGCTGGGTGACAATCCGCCCGGCGCAGGACAGGCGCAAGCACCCTTTCATGCGACCTCCCAGCGGGCGATCTCATCGCCGCCTGCCGACTGCACGACCCACTCGCCGTTGCCGTAGTCCACAACCTCGCCGCCGTTGTCGCCGGCGATATCCGCCGCGTCGCGTTCGACGTGCCTGCGCGCCTCGTCCGCAGAATCGAACTTCCGCGTCTCGCTTCCGTAGCCCGACGCGCTGAACCTGACCGTTGCCTTCGCCATCTTGGTGTTCCTTTCTTTTGGGCTTCGCCCGCAGGCCTGTCCCGCGTTTGAAACGGCACTATGATGCCGTAATGTTATCTGAATAGCAACGGCCCATCTGCGATTTTTTTCGCCGCAGCGATTGCGCCCTTGAACGTACGCGCGAATTAGGATATACTTTATCATATGGCAGTGATCGTCGACATATACCGCAAGCTGAAAAGGCAGCACCCCGACCGCCTCGTCCTCTTCGAGACGGGCAAGGTCGCGTTGTTCCTATGCGAGGACGCGGAGGACGTGTCGAGGCTTCTCGCCGAGCCGATCTCGACGCAGCACGTCATCGGCCGCCCGGCCGTCGTCTTCGCGCAGGCGAGGCTGAACGAGGTTCTCACGCGGCTGACCGTCTTTGGACGCAGGCTTGTCGGCGTCCGCCGCAAGGGAGGCCCGAATTCCAGATGGGTGGAGTTCTCGCTTGAGAGCCCGTCCGACATATCGAAGATCGAGTTCGCCCACAAGGTCGCCTACGAGGATGCGCTCGACGAGATCAGGAACGGCAGGATGGAGACGTCGTGGGACTGGTTCGCATTTCCCCGTCTGAGGACTGCGTCCGACACGGACGACGAGGCCGGACACACGGTCCGAACGCTGCGGGAGTCCCGCCTCGTCCTAAGCCGGAAGGCCGTCGCCGCTCACGTCCGCGAGATGGCGTCCGTGCTGCTCGCCGGAAAGAAATCCGCCGAGGACATCTTCGGCGTCGAGGCCGCGCGCCACGTTAAGGCGTCGGCGACGCTCTTCGCGCTCACAGCGAAGGACCAGGGCGACCGCGAGCTGTTCGCGCAGGTGATCAAGAGGTTCTTCGGCGGGGAGTACGATGCCGCGACGACGGCCGCGATAGCAGCAGAACTCGATTCGCCGAGGGACGACACGCCCCGCGACCTCGTGAAGTCCGACGTCCCCGACGGCGTCTCGGTCAGAGGGAAAAAATCACGGAACCTTGATTCTTGAAAAGAGCCACTGTCCGTCGGTCTTTTCAAGGCGAGCAATGAACTTCTCGGCCTTCGGCTCGTGTCTCGGCCACGTCGCCTCGGTCCCCGAGTAGTCGATCAACCCATCGACACTGGCTTCGGAACCGTCGACGCTTATATCGAGGCCCCGGAATTCCACCACGATCCTGGACGCCGCAGATCGGAAAGCCAGAAGACCTCCTGCGATTTCGTCGCGTGAATAGGATGTCTTGAGACCGTGGCCAATGTCGATGATTGCACACCCGTCCTTGAAGTGATGCGCAAGAGCCTGCGCCTTTCCCGCGCATTCCATCACGGACTCTCCCTGCTCCTTCGCCGCAAGCCGCTCGACGTCGGCGAACACACGCCTGACCTGCGCCCGCTCGCTGTGCGTGAAGAGCCACAGCGACACCGCAGCCGCAAGGAGGACGGCGTAGACTACCGCACGGCGAACCGTCATGAACGACCCTCCCCTATCGGCATCTTCGCGCCGTCCGCTCCGATCCTGACGAACGTGATGTCCGTCGTGAAGACGCCGGTCTCCTCGCTCGACTCGATGTGGCGGCGGAACACCTCGACGTGGTATGTGACGGACGTGCGGCCGACGCGCGCCTTCGTCGTCTCGAAGCGGAGGACGGACTGCGGGTGGACGCTCTTGTGGAACGTGACCTCGCTCATACCGACCGTGACGAAGTGGCAACCGGGGTAGTCTCCGCTCACGGCCATCCACGCGATTTCGTCGACCCACATCAGCATCTTGCCGCCGAAGAGGAATCCGTAGTGGTTGAGGTCACCTGGCATAACGAGTTTGTATGAGGTCATGGATTTTTCCTTTGTTGTCTGTCTCGTCGTTGACAATTATACCATATCTCAATATCTCGCGACAGTTGGAGATTATCCAGCCTAGGCGATTCGCCGGAAGCAAACTCCCGTTGTGTTATGGTATAATATGAGAAGATTGTTAACAGCAGTAATGAAATTGCAAATGAACGTACTGAATCTTCAGGGTTCGCCGAGGGCGAACGGGAACACCGCATGGATGGCGGAGGAATACCGCAAGGCCCCCGACGACGACGAAGCGTATGTGTTTTGACGGACTGCGTCCGGTGTATTTCAAGATAGAGACCACCGACCGTGAGGCAGGGCCGTTTCTCGACGGGGACTGAAGGCTGATCATCGATGGCAATGCCTCAGAGGGACGATCTCATCGAGGAGATCAAGCGCATCGACCTTCTCCTTGGATAGGCGGTTCAGCATATTCGCCCGCGCCGAAGGCGTCGGGTTGCCCGAAGGAGCGCAGCGACTGAGCCGCGAAGCGGTCACAAGAGGCCGAGCGACGAGGCGGAAGCCGAACGCCTGCGGGAGAAGCTCCGCAAGCTGACGGAGATGTAGCGGCGCAGTACGCGCGACGTTGGCCCGTGTCGCGTTCCGGCGCGAGGGCGTCCACCACGGCCACCCAACGCGACACATACTGCCGTATGTTTCCAGGAATAGCAACGGCCTATTTGATTATATTTTCATGAGGGAAATCTCGCGGTTCCGAAAGAGAGAAAACGGGCGGTGAACCGCCCGGCGCAGGACAGATGCAAAGGCCCCGGCGGTCAGTTCCGCCGGGGCCTCAATGACTCACTTCGAGTCGTTCGGGTAGGTCACGATTAGGTT
>JAEEOY010000021.1 GCA_016284515.1 Kiritimatiellia bacterium
CGCAAGGCCCGCCGGCGCGCCGGCGATGGCCGAGGGAGCGCTCGCCGCGCTCGGGGGGCTGAGGTCCATCGCGGCCGAGGTCGTGTGGTTCCGCGCGGACCGTCTGCAGGACGAGGGACGCTATGTCGAGCTCGCGCAGCTCGCCTCGACGCTCGCCTACCTCGAGCCGCACACGCCCGAGGTGTGGAGCCACGCGGCGTGGAACCTCGCATACAACATCTCGATAATGATGCCCACACCCGAGGACCGCTGGCGCTGGGTGCACGCGGCGATACGCCTCCTCCGGGACAGGGGCCTCGCTCTCAACCCGCTCGAGAGCGAGCTCTACCGCGAGCTCGCGTGGATGTTCGAGCTGAAGCTCGGCACGGACCTCGACTCGGCCGCCGGCGTGTACCGCGAGAAGTGGCGCGAGATAGTGAAGGACGTCGAGCGGCGCGGCGCGTGGCCGGAGATCAGGATGGACGGCGCGGTCGTTGGCGAGGTGCGGCGCGGATACGGAATCGACGACGTGGCTGATCCGCAGTTCTCCGCCGTCTACTGGGCGCACATCGGGCGCACCGTGGCGACGAAGAAGGAGGACTTCCTGTTTCTCAACGAAATCATCCGCCAGGCGCGCGGAATATACTTCAAGAACCGTTCGGCGGCCGGTCAGTGAACAGCCGCGCTAGAACCTGTGGATGCACGCGGTCACCTTGCCGAAGTAGTCGAGCTCTTGCCCGTGCTTTAGCCGGATCGTCGGGAAGTCGGGGTTCGCAGGTTCCAGGCGGACTCCGCTGGCGTCCTTGCGGTAGGTCTTCACTGTGAACTCGCCGTCCACCGATGCGATGATGACGTCGCCAGAGGCCGGGCGCAGCGAGCGGTCCACGACAAGAAGGTCCTTGTCGTGGATTCCCTTGCCTATCATGGAGTCTCCGCTGACTTTGACGAAGAAAGTCGCCGCGGGTCGCTTAACAAGGAATTCGTTGAGGTCGAGCGGCGGCTCCTGGTACTGTTCGGCAGGCGAGGGAAACCCCGCGGCCACCGAGCCGGAAACCTTTGTCTTTGCTGGCATGGTGGCTCCAGTCTTTAGGCCGGACGCGGGACTGCGCCAGAAATCTCGTGCGCGCGGTAGGGCTCTTCGAGGTATTTGACCTCGTCGGACGAGAGCTCGAGATCCACGGACCTCACGGCGTCGTCGAAGTGGCGTGCATTCGTGGCGCCGACGATCGGCGCGGCAACGCCCTTGGCGAAGTGCCAGGCGAGGGCGATCTCGCTCATCGTGACCCCGCGCCTGCTGGCGAGTTCGGCGACGCGTCCGACGATTACGATGTCGCTGTCCTTCGAGCGGTCGTACTTGCGGTGCAGTATCTTGTCCGTCGAGTCGCGCTTCGAGCCGCTGTCCCACTCGGGGTGCGTAAGGTGTCCGCCTGCGAGCGGGGAGTAGGGGATGCGCGAGACGCCGTACTGCTCCGCCACGGGAATGAGGTCGCGCTCGTCCTCGCGGTAGAGGAGGTTGTAGTGGTCCTGCAGCGTCGAGAAGAGCGTGAGCCCGTTGCGCTCTGCGCACAGCTGCAGGTTGTGGAACTGGTAGCCGTACATTGCGGAAGCGCCCAGGGCGCGCACCTTGCCGGACTTCACGAGCGCGTCGAGCGTCGACATCGTCTCCTCCATCGGCGTCGCGTAGTCGAAGCGGTGTATCTGGTAGAGGTCGAGATAGTCGGTCCCGAGTCTGGAGAGAGTCCCCTCGATCTCGCGTTCTATCGCCTCCCTCGACAGGTGCCCGTCGTTGAAATAGACCTTGGACGCGATGACGACCTTGTCGCGCCTGACACCGAGGTCTCTGAGCGCGTTGCCGAGGAACTCCTCGCTCGTCCCGTGCGCGTAGCAGTTCGCGGTGTCGAAGAAATTGACGCCGAGGTCGATCGCGTGGCCGACCATCTTCGTCGTCTCGTCCTGCGGAAGCGTCCAGAGGTGGAAGTCCTCCGATGCCTTTCCGTAAGACATGCAGCCGACGCAGATACGGCTGACTTCTATTCCGGTGTTGCCAAGCTTAGTGTATTTCATGCATGTGTCTCCGATGTGCGCAGATTTAGCTGGACGCGGTTATTATATCATATCCCCGCCACATCGGTGGGGGCGGGAGTATTCGTCCTTTGCTGAATGACCGCTATGCCGCATTTTTGGTATAATAGCGGGAAACGGCAAGGAGATGATGGACGATAGATGGCTGACGAACTGACACCGATGCAGCGGCAGTACCTCGCGCTGAAGCGCGAGATACCGCCCGGGGCGATACTGATGTTCCGCCTCGGGGATTTCTACGAGATGTTCGGGGAGGACGCGGTCGTGGCGTCCCCGATACTCGGCGCGACTTTGACGCACCGCGGCAGCCAGCCGATGTGCGGAGTGCCGTACCACGCCCTCAACAGCTACCTCGCGAAGCTCATCCGCGCAGGGAAGACCGCCGCGCTCTGCGACCAGGTGGAGGATCCGAAGACGGCGAAGGGACTCGTCCGCCGCGAGATCACCCGCATCGTCACGCCCGGCACCGTCACAGAGGACGGACTCCTCGACGAGACCGTGAACAACTACGTCGCCGCTGTGCACGGACTAGGACTTGCGCTCCTCGACCTCGCGACCGGCGAGTTCACCGTCGAGTCGTTCGCAACGCAGGAGAAGTTCGACGAGGCGATGGAGCGGTACCGTCCGGCGGAGACCCTTGCCGAGACGGAGGAGAACCGATGGACCTTCGCGCTCGACGCGGCGACGGACGTCCTTACGCGCCACTTCAAGGTGCTTTCGCTTGACGGCTTCGGACTCGAGGGGAAGGGCGACCTCATATCCGCAGCCGGCGCGCTTCTGTACTACGTCGGCACGACGCTGCGCCATTCCATCGCGCACGTGAGGAAGCTCGCGATACGCCAGTCGGACGACGCGCTCGTACTTGACGCGGGGACGCTGCGCCACCTGCAGCTCGTGCCGGGAGGGGACGTCCCGAAGGCGGCGTCGCTTCTCGGAGTCCTCGACGTCACCAAGACCCCGATGGGCGCGCGCACGCTTAGGAACTGGACGGTGCGTCCGCTCGCGCGCTCCGCAGACGTCAACGCGCGTCTCGACCGCGTGCAGGCGTTCGTGGACGACCGCGGCACACTTGCCGCGCTCAGGAGGCTCCTTACGGGTGTGCGCGACCTCGAGCGGCTCGTGCAGAAGGTCGACTCGATGCGGGCGAATCCGCGCGACCTCAAGGCGCTTGCGGATTCGCTTAGGCCGATTCCGGAGATTGGCGATATTCTTCGTGCTGTGACGCGGCAAGATGCCGCATCTCCTTGTGTTGGTGGGGCGCTTGGTGCTGTGACGCGGCAAGATGCCGCATCTCCTTGTGTTGGAGGGGCGCTTGGTGTTGTGACGCGGCAAGATGCCGCGTCTCCAGGGCGTGCGTTCGCTTTGGAGCCGCAGCCCGACGTCGTCTCGCTCGTGGACCGCGCGATAGTCGAGGAGCCGCCGGCGCTGCTTGCGGACGGAGGCTTCATCGCCCCTGGGTACGACCGGGAGCTGGACGAGCTCAGGGAGATTTCGCACGAGGGTCACAAGTGGCTCGCCGAGTTCCAGGCGCGCGAGCAGGCGCGCACGGGCATCACGAAGCTGAAGGTCAAGCACGTGTCGACTTTCGGATTCGTCATCGAGATTCCGAAGGGGTCCGTCTCGCAGGCGCCGGAGGACTACATCCGCCGCCAGACGCTCACGACTGGCGAGCGCTACACGACGCCGGAGCTGAAGGAGTACGAGTCGAAGGTGCTCGGCGCGCAGGAGAAGTCGATCGCGATAGAGCAGAGGCTCTTCAGGGAGATGCTTGCGACGATTGCGGCGAAGACGGTGGAGATTCAGGACACCGCGCTCGCGATAGGAGACCTCGACGCGACGCTTGCGCTTGCGGACCGCGCGCTCGCGGCGGGATACGTGAGGCCGGTAGTCGACGATTCGGACGTCCTAGAGATTACGGACGGAAGGCATCCGATAATCGAGCAGCTTCCGGACGCGGAGCCGTTCGTGCCGAACTCGGCGTTCCTCAACACGACGACGGACCAGATAATGCTCATCACGGGTCCGAACATGGCCGGAAAGTCGACGTACATCCGCCAGGTTGCGACGATTGCGGTGATGGCGCAGATGGGCTCGTTCGTCCCCGCGTCGTCGATGAGGATAGGAGTCCTTGACCGCGTGTTCACGCGCATCGGTGCTGGAGACGACCTCGCGCGCGGAAGGTCCACGTTCCTCGTCGAGATGCAGGAGACGGCGAACATCCTCAACAACGCGACGCCGAAGTCTCTCATCGTCCTCGACGAGATCGGGCGCGGCACGTCCACCTTCGACGGAATTTCGATTGCGTGGTCCGTCGCGGAGTACCTGCACGGCAACGCGCGCTCGAAGGCGAAGACGCTTTTCGCGACGCACTACCATGAGCTTACGGACCTCGCGGACACTTTCAAGGGCGTGAAGAATTACACGGTGAAGGTGAAGGAGGAGGGCTCGCGCGTCGTCTTCCTGAGGCGCATCGCCCCCGGAGTCGCGGAGAAGAGCTTCGGAATCCACGTCGGCGCGATGGCGGGGCTTCCGCAGGAGGTCGTAGCGCGCGCGTCGCAGATACTCAAGAACCTCGAGGCGAACGAGATTGACGTCAACGCCAAGGAAAAGGCGGTGAGGCGTCCGAGAAAGCGGCTTTCCGACCTTCCGGGGCAGATGACGTTCTTCTCACTCCTCGCGGCGCTGTCGCTCGTGTTCCAGTGCGGCGCGGCGACGACGATACACAGGAGCTTCCGGAACAGGGACACGGGGTACGTCAACGGCGCGACGCCCGGCTTTTCGGCTCCGTCGGCCCGCAAGTCGACCGGCGCATCGTCCGCTCCGAAGGCCGTAAGGGGCAAGTCGCCGAACAAGCTGATGGGAAAGCTTGGCGAAGTGGTGGACGGCGGTCTCATCAGCGTAGTCGACGGATCGGGGAATACCCATGCCGTCTCGCTGAGGCACATCGACGCGCCGGCGGCGGACCAGCCGTTCGGACCGGAGGCGGCGAAGTTCCTCGGCGACCTGCTGCGCGGGAAGGAGATCGAGGTGCTATGGACGAAAAAAGACGCCGCAGGCGCGATTTCCGGGGATGTATACTACAGGCACGAGAAGTTCGGAATGGTCGACGCCAACATGACGATGGTGAAGAACGGCGCTGCGTGGCAGGCCTACAAGGACGCTGACAAGACGTACGCGGCGGCGGAAAAGGAGGCGCGCGCGGCGAAGCGCGGACTCTGGGCCTCGCCGAAGCCGGTGAGGCCGTCCGAATGGCGCAAGAGGAGGAAATGATGAAAAATGCAAATCCCCCCTTGAAACCCGAGGGCATTTTTCGCTATAATATATACTCATTTGTGAGAAAAAAGGACAAATAGAAAATGGCAAAGCGTGACATCCCGCTCGAGAGAGTGCGCAACTTCGGCATTATGGCCCACATCGACGGTGGCAAGACCACCACGTCGGAGCGTATCCTCTACTATTCGGGCAAGAACTACAAGATCGGCGAGGTGCATGACGGCGCCGCGACGATGGACTTCATGGTGCAGGAGCAGGAGCGCGGCATCACGATTCAGTCCGCCGCGACGTGCGTTCAGTGGGGCGACTACCGCCTGTCGCTGATTGACACTCCCGGACACGTCGACTTCACGGCTGAGGTGGAGCGTTCGCTCCGCGTTCTCGACGGCGCTGTCGCGCTTTACTGCGCGGTCGGCGGCGTTCAGCCCCAGTCAGAGCAGGTCTGGCGCCAGTCCGAGAAGTACAAAGTGCCGAAGATCGCGTTCGTCAACAAGATGGACCGCGTCGGCGCGAACTTCTACAGCGTCATGGACCAGATGAAGAAGCAGCTCGGCGCGAACCCGGTTCCGGTCGTTATCCCGATCGGCGCGGCGGAGTCGTTCGAGGGTGTCATCGACCTCATCAAGATGAAAGCGCTCTACTTCGACATGAAGAGCCTCGGCAAGACGGTCCTCGAGAAGGACATCCCCGAGGAGTACGTCGAGAAGGCCAAGGAGTGGCGCCAGAAGATGCTCGAGAGCGCGGCCGAGCAGGACGACGCGCTTATGGAGAAGTTCTTCGCGGGCGAGGAGCTCACGAACGCCGAGATCGAGATGGGCCTCCGCAAGGGCTGCCTCTCTCGCGCCATCACCCCCGCGTTCTGCGGCACGGCGTTCAAGGACAAGGGCATTCAGCCTCTCCTCGACGGCGTGTGCAAGTACCTTCCCTCCCCGCTCGACACGGGCGCTGCGGTTTCGCAGGACAACCCCGACGAGAAGCGCGAGGTCAGCGATGACGAGCCGTTCTGCGGTCTTGCGTTCAAGATCATGAACGACCCGAAGTCCGGCGGCAAGATCACGTTCGTCCGCGTCTACTCGGGCACGATGAAGCTTGGCGCCGAGATGCTCGACTCCACGATCAACAAGGAGCAGCGCATCTCCCGTCTCTTCCGCATGCACGCCGCCAAGCAGGAGCCTCTCGACGAGGCGCATGCCGGCGACATCGTCGCGTGCGTCGGCCTCACCGAGACCAGGACGGGCGACACGCTCTGCGACCCCGAGCATCCGATCACGCTCGAATCCATCGACTTCCCCGCGCCCGTCATCTCGGTCGCCGTCAAGCCGAAGAGCCGCGGCGACAACGAGAAGCTCGGCGTTGCGCTGCACGCGCTCGCGATGGAGGATCCGACGTTCGTCGTCAGCTTCGACCAGGAGACTTCCGAGACGATCATCGCCGGCATGGGCGAGCTCTACCTCGAGGTCATCGTCGACCGCCTGAAGCGCGAGTTCAACGTCGAGTGCGACGTGGGCGCTCCGCAGGTCGCGTACCGCGAGACGATCACGGTTCCGGTCGACAACGAGTACAAGCACGTCAAGCAGTCCGGCGGCCGCGGCCAGTACGCGCACGTCTGCCTCAAGCTCGCTCCGCAGGAGCCGGGCAAGGGCTTCGAGTTCGTCAACGAGGTCAAGGGCGGCGTGATTCCGACGGAGTACATCCCGGCGGTCGAGAAGGGCGTCAAGAAGGCGCTCGAGTCCGGCCCGCTCGCTGGCTTCCCGGTCGTGGACGTCAAGGCGACGGTCTACTTCGGTTCGTACCACGAGGTCGACTCGAACGAATTCGCGTTCATCACCTGCGCGATGCAGTGCTTCAAGCAGGCGTTCATGAAGGCGAAGCCGCAGCTCCTCGAGCCGATGATGGACGTCGAGGTCGTCGTTCCCGAGCAGTACATGGGCGCGGCGAACGGCTCGATCAACCAGCGCCGCGGGCGCATCGAGGGCATGGAGGACCGCGCGGGCGTCAAGCTCCTCAAGGCGACTGTCCCGCTCGGCGAGATGTTCGGCTACTCGAACGCGATCCGCACCGTGACCCAGGGCCGCGGCTCCTTCACGATGATCTTCAAGCAGTACGAGCCCGTCCCGAAGAACATCGCGGCGGAAGTCGTCGAGAAGCGCATCAAGGAAGGCAAGGTCCGCCCGATGGCCGACTAACGGCCTTCACCACGGATGAAAAACCGGCCGCGGCACATCTGCCGCGGCCGATTTTTTTATGCGCGAAGCCGTTTTGCCGCGGTTATGATATAATATTTCGCATGACACTCCAGCAACTAAAGTATGTGGATGCGGTGGCGGCGTGCGGGAGCATAAGCGAGGCGGCGCGGCGCGTCTTCGTGACCCAGCCGACGCTCACCGAGTCGATACGCGCACTCGAGGAGGAGCTTCGCACCGCGATCTTCACGAGGACCGCACGCGGCGTAACCGTCACGCGCGAAGGCGAGGAGTTCCTCGCGTCCGCGCGGCAGATTCTCGACGACGCGTCGCGCATTGCGGCGAAGTACACCGGGAAGGCCGTGAGGCGTCCGCAGTTCTCCGTGTCGTGCCAGCACTACGCTTTCGCCGTCGAGGCGTTCATGGAGGTCGTGAAGGCCAACGCGGCGGACGCGTACGACTTCACGCTGCGCGAGACGGTGACGAGCGAGATCATAGAGGACGTCGCGCGCCACCGCAGCGAGGTCGGGATACTCTACCTGTCGCGGCGGAACGAAACCGCCCTCGGCAAGATACTACGCAAGGAGGAGCTGCAGTTCGAGGAGCTGTACACTGCGCGGCCGCACGTGTTCCTTTCGAAGAAGCATCCGCTGGCGAAAAAGAAGTCGATAAGCCCAGATGAGCTGGATGCGTATCCGTACATCACCTACGAGCAGGGCGTGGAGAACGCATTGTACTTCGCGGAGGAGGTGATGCCGGCGATCGACCGCAAGAAGAGCATCCGCGTCCGCGACAGGGCCACGATGACGAACCTCGTGCTTGGGCTACAGGGCTTCACCGTGGCGTCGGGCGTGCACGCAAAGGCGTACAACGCCGAGATAATATCGGTTCCGCTGGCGCTGGACGACGAGATACGCGTAGGCGTCATACGCCGCGCGGGGGTGTCGTTCACCCCCGCGGCGGAGGCTTTCGTCTCCGCCATGCGCGGCATAATTGAAGAGAACCGAACGGCAGGGCGCCGTCAGAATTCGTAGCGGACGGTGAGCATCCAGCTCCTCCCGGCCGCAGGCCAGTAGCAGCGTCCGTACGTCGTGTAGTCGCAGTACTCCTTGTCGAAGAGGTTGTCGACGGCGAACGTGACGACGAGTCCGTCGAGGTTCCAGAACTTCGGGGAGTACTGGACGCCTGCGTTGAAGAGTCCACAGCTCGGCACTTTCTCATATTCGTTCGCGAAGTCGGACGTCGAGAAGCACTCGGAGCGGAAGCGGTATCCGCCGAAGACGAAGCAGTCGTCCCAGATCCAGACCTTCGCGCTTGCGGACACGACGGATTCCGCCGCCATCGGCACGTCGTTTCCGTCGTATTCGCCTCCGTCGAACTCCGCGTTCACGTAGCTGTAGGCGATCGCGACGCCCGCGACCTTGTCGCGCTCCCACGCGGCCCTGAGGTCGAAGCCCTCGCGCATGACGGGCGACGGAGAGTTGACGTTGTCGCCGTAGTAGGTCCAGCCGAAGCTCGAGTAGGGGAAGAGCGAGTCGTAGAATATCTCGTCCTTCGTGCGCGAGACGAAGGCGTTCGCGGCGAGGTTGAATTCCTCGAGGAAAGACCAGTCGAAGCCTGCGTCCACGCGCCAGCCGCGCTCGGGCGAGAGGAGGTCGTCGCGCGAGTTGAACGCGACCTCGTCGATGAAGGGCATGCGGTAGAAGTTGGAGAACTTGAAGTAGGTCTTGAGTCCGTCGACGGGCGCGAAGAGAAGGGCGGCGTCGTATGCGGCTAGGTCGTACGTGCGGCGCGGATCGTTCGCCATCGTGCACTTGTTCCAGCTGCGCTCGTAGCGTCCGCCGACCTCGATCGAGACCTGGTCCGTGAGCTTGAACGTATCCTGAGCGTAGAAGCCCATCGTCTGGCGGTCGTACTCGTACTTCGAGTGGCTGTATCCGTAGGAGGACGTTCCCCAGTTCGCTGCGTCGTTGCGGTCGTAGCGGAACGTCGCGCCGACGATCAGCTCGTTGTCGAAGCCTGCGATCTGCGTCGTGTTGATCCATTCCGGCGTGACGGCGTAGGAGTAGATGTCGAAGTCAGTGTACCAGTATCCGTAGCCGCGGCTCTTGAGGTGGCGGCGGGAGAGGGTCTGGGTGAGGCGGATCGAGTTCTCGTCGTTGATGACGCCGAAGGCAGTCGCGTTGACGCCGTACGTCGTGCGGCGGTAGAAGTCGCCGTATCCGTCGGAGTCTTTGTCGTTGTGGCGCCACTGCTCCTTGGAGAGGTATCCGGGGAGTTCGCTGTCGGCGTCGGACCAGAACGCGGAGAGGCGGACGTACGAGCCGCCCTCGAAGTCCTGCCTGACTCCGCCGCCCGCGGAGTAGATGTCGAAGCCGCTGTCGTGGCGGTATCCGTCGGAGTGGTCCCATCCGCCGTTCGCCCACCAGCGCGTGCCGCTCTCCTCGCTTCCGCCGCGGTAGGAGGCGGAGGCGCCGATTGTGTTCCAGCTTCCGCCGTGGATTTCGACGTGTCCGTGCGTGTCGTAATCTTCGGTCGCGGTGACGATGTTGATCATTCCGGCGGAGCCGACGTCTCCGTGGAGGACGTTCTGCGAGCCCTGCAGGATCTCGACGCGCTCGATGGAGCCGAGGCTGACCTGCGAGAGGTTGGGCGCGTTCATGTCGGGGCTGTTGAGGCGCTCGCCGTCGACCATGACGAGGAGGCGTCCGAATCCGTTCTCTCCGTATCCGCGCGGCGCGAGCTGCGTGAGGGCGGGGTTGTTCGCGCCGAGGTGCGCGAAGTCGAGCGTGGCGGACTTCTTCTGGAGGAGGTCCGCGAGGTCTCTTGCGCCGCTCGCGGCGATTTCGCCGCGCGTCACGACCTGGACGGCGGACGGCATTTCAGCGGGGGTCTTTCCGATGCGCGAGGCCTCCACGACGACGCGCGGCAGTTCCGCCGCGGCGGATTCGGTCTCGTTCGTTTCGGCGAGCGCGGAAAGCGCCGCCGCCGCGGCGATGGCCGCGGGAATCAGCTTTTTCATCTGTGTTCTTCTTTCCCCCTCTTGCGAGGGTACTTGAGGTTGTTGTTCGTGGGCGGCTCCGTATTCCGGCTGTTACGGCTGCGCGACAGTGCCTGGATTCCACAGGGCTTTCCGGATCCGTCAGGCGGGTATTATACCATATATCTTTTCCGCACGGCGTCCGTGAAATATGATATAATAGAGAAAAAAAGAGCGATAAGCAAGGAGAATCATGACAAACATAGTGTCGGCGGCCACGACGGCCCTCAAGGTGATTGCGGCGGAACCGGAAGCTGCGCAGACCGCCCAAGTGGCGCAGACGGTGGAGGCGACGAGCGACTGGCTTGCGGGTTTCACGGCCATTGTGGACAAGATAGACGGATATGTCTGGGGCGTTCCGCTGATCGGCGCCATTCTCGTCACGGGGCTTCTGCTTACCTGCATTCTCCGCTTCACCCACCTCTTCAACCTCCGCGAGGCGTTCCGCATCATGTTCGCCGGCGAGGAGGGCAAGGGCGCGCACGGCGAGGTGAGCCAGTTCGGCGCGCTGTGCACTGCGCTTTCCGCGACGATAGGAACTGGCAACATCGTCGGCGTCGCGACGGCGATAGGCACGGGCGGGCCGGGTGCGCTGTTCTGGATGGAGGTCGCGGCGTTCTTCGGCATGGCGACGAAGTACGCGGAGGGTCTGCTTGCCGTCAAGTACCGCGAGATAACGCCGGACGGACGCGTCCTGGGCGGTCCGTTCTACTACATCGAGAAGGGACTTGGCTCCAAGTGGAAGTGGCTCGCGATACTGTTCGCTTTCTTCGGCGTCATGGCGGGCATCATGGGCATCGGCACCATCACGCAGATCCACGGCATAACGTCCGCCGTGCAGCGCTTCTTCGACCCGGGGTTCAATCCGAAGGACATGGCGACGGGGCTTCAGCTCTTTGGCACCACTTACTCGGTTTCCGTCGTAGTCGCCGGCGTGATCGTTACGGCGTGCGTGGGGCTTGTCGTGATCGGCGGGCTCAAGCGCATCGCGAAGGTCTCGACGGTGGTGGTTCCGTTCATGGCCGTCTTCTACCTCGTCATCATCATTCTCCTTCTCTTCGGGAACCTGTCGAAGGTGACGTCCGCAGTGGAGCTCATCGTCCGCGCGGCGTTCAATCCGTCCGCCTTCACCGGCGGCATGGTCGGCACGATCTTCATCGCGATGCAGAAGGGCATTGCGCGCGGAATCTTCTCGAACGAGGCCGGTCTCGGCTCCGCGCCAATCGCCGCGGCCGCGGCTAAGACGAACGAGCCGGCGCGACAGGGGCTCGTGTGCATGACGGGCACGTTCATCGACACGATCGTTATCTGCACGATGACCGGACTCGCCATCGTCGTGACCGGCGCGTGGGAGCCTTCGCTCGGGCTCAAGGGCGTCGACATCACGATCGAGGCGTTTAGCCGCGGACTCGCGTTTCTCGGTCCGAACTCAGGCGCAATCGCGTCCTTCTTCCTCATGACGGCGCTTGCGTTCTTCGCGTTCACGACGATACTCGGCTGGGACTACTACTCCGAGAAGTGCCTCGAGTACCTCGTCGGCTCGCACCGCATGGGCATCGTCAAGCTCTACCGACTCCTCTACGTCGCGGTGGTGTTCGTAGGGCCATACCTCACCGTCTCCGTCGTGTGGGGAATCGCGGACACGTTCAACGGCCTGATGGCGTTTCCGAACCTCATCGCGCTGATTCTCCTCTCGCCGGTCGTGTGGCGCGTGACGAAGGACTACGTCGAGCGCCGTTCGCGCGGCGAAGTCGGGGACTGAAAATTCTTCAAATTGCCCCATTGACGGCTGTCGAGGAGATATGATATACTATCCCTCGTTTTTCGGGCTATTAGCTCAGTTGGTTAGAGCGCTTCCTTGACATGGAAGAGGTCAGTGGTTCGAATCCACTATAGCCCACCAGATCCCCCGTAGATGGCATAAGGCAGGAGACCGCGGCGCGCGCTGCGGTTTTTTTGTTTTTTTGATGAAACTGCCGCGGTCCGCATTCTGAAAATATGATATAATATGCGAATTTTAAGGAGTAAAAAGAATGGCAAGGCTAACGTTCAAGGAGGAACTTTGCAAGGGATGCGGTCTCTGCGTGACCGCGTGCCCCAAGAAGATTCTGGCTATTTCGAAGACGAAGCTCAACCACAAGGGCCACGCCCCGGTTGAGCTCACGAAGCCCGAGGAGTGCGTCGGGTGCGCGAGCTGCGCGCTGATGTGCCCCGACTGCGTAATCACGGTGGAGAGATAAAGCTTATGAGTACCAAGGTTCTGATGAAGGGCAACGAGGCGATCGCCGAGGCGGCGATACGCTGCGGCTGCCGCCACTATTTCGGCTATCCCATCACGCCGCAGACGGAGATCGCTGCGTACATGTCGAAGCGCATGCCCAAGATCGGCGGGACGTTCCTCCAGGCGGAGAGCGAGATCGCCGCGATCAACATGGTCTACGGCTGCGCGTCCACCGGACGCCGCGCGATGACGTCGAGCTCCAGCCCGGGCATCTCGCTCAAGGCCGAGGGCATGTCGTACCTCGCGGGCGCTGACCTCCCTGCGCTCATCGTCAACGTCCAGCGCGGCGGTCCCGGCCTCGGCGGAATCCAGCCGTCGCAGTCCGACTACTTCTTCATGACGCGCGGACCCGGGCACGGAGACTTCCACATCATCGTCCTTGCTCCCGCGACTGTGCAGGAGATGGCGGACATGACGCGCCTTGCCTTCGAGCTCGGCGAGAAGTACAGGATGCCTGCGATGCTGCTCGCGGACGGCACGATGGGACAGATGATGGAGCCCGTCGTACTTCCCGAGGACACGGTCGATCCCGAGACGA
>JAEEOY010000141.1 GCA_016284515.1 Kiritimatiellia bacterium
ACTGGAAGGCGTGACGGAGCGCGTCAAGGCCCTGGGCGGAACAGCCGACATCGCAAGCGTTCCCGGAAAAGGATCGCGCATCTCCATCAACATCCCGATTCCAGCGGAGGCCTGACCATGAAGAAGATTTCCATCCTGATCGCCGACGACCACAAGATAGTCCGCATGGGGCTCAAGTCGCTCTTTGCCGCGGAGAAGGATCTCGCCGTCATAGGCGAGGCGGACGACGGGGAGTTGACGGTGCGCCAGGCGGGAAGCCTCAGGCCCGACGTCATTATCATGGACCTGATGATGCCGAAGAAGGACGGCGTCGCCGCGACGGCGGAAATCCACGCCAAGCTGCCGCAGACGAAAATCGTCGTCCTTACCTCCTACTCGACGTCCGACACGATCGCCGCGGCCCTCGCCGCCGGCGCGTCTGGCGCGGTCATGAAATCCGCGGACGACAGCACGCTGCTGACGGCCGTCCGCACCGTCGCCTCGGGCAAGACCTTCATCTCGCCCGAGGTGAAGGGGCTCCTCGCGTTCGACCCTCCCGCGCCGACTCTCTCGCCGCGCCAGCAGGAGGTGCTCGTCTCGCTCGCAAAGGGCTTCAACAACACGGAAATCGCCAATCAGCTCGGCATCAGCCGGACAGTCGTGAAGGAGCATGTCGAGACCCTGCTCGTCAAGCTCGGTGCCGCCAACCGCACCGAGGCCGCGGCCATCGCCCTCAGAAAGCAGCTCGTGAAGGTCTAGCGGCGGGCGCTCTCCAGGGTGTTCCAGAGCAGCATCGTGATCGTCATCGGGCCGACCCCGCCGGGGACGGGAGTGATCGCGCCGGCGACTTTCGAGCAGCTGTCGAAGTCCGCGTCGCCCACGAGCCTGAAGCCCTTCGGCTTCGTCGCGTCGGGGATGCGGTTCACGCCGACGTCTATCACCACGGCGCCAGGCTTGAGCATGTCGCCGGTGAGCGTGTTCGGACGTCCCGCCGCGACGACGACAACGTCAGCCTCGCGCGTGAACTTTGAGATGTCGGGCGTGCCGGTGTGGCAGAGCGTCACGGTCGCGTTCGTCTCCTTGCGCGACAGAAGCGCCGCGACTGGCTTGCCGACGATGTTGCTGCGTCCGATGACGACCGCGTGCTTTCCCTTGAGGTCCATTCCGGAGAACTCGATGAGCTTGATGATTCCGTGCGGCGTGCACGGAAGGAAGCACCGCTCGCCGATCATCATGCGCCCGACGTTCACCGGCGTGAAGCCGTCCACGTCCTTCTCCGGCGCAATCGCGTCGATAACCGCCTTGTCGCTGATGTGCTTCGGGACGGGGAGCTGCACCAGAATCCCGTGGATGGCGGGGTCCTCGTTCAGCTCCTTCACGAGCGACACGAGCTCCGCCTCCGTAGTCTCCGCCGGAAGGCGTATCTCGCGCGAGAGCATCCCCGCCTCCCTGCACGCCTTCTCCTTCGCGGTCACGTAGCTGACGCTCGCGGGGTTGTCCCCGACAAGAATCACGGCGAGCCCGGGCGTGACGCCCTTCTCGGACTTCAGCGATTCGACGCCCGCGGCGATTTCGCCGCGGAGGTTCTGCGCAAGCTGCTTTCCGTCAATGATCTTCATCTTCGTCTACTCCTTCCTGTCGCCGACGGGATCCTCCTCCCACTCGACGTAGCGGACATCCTTGTCCTTGAGGTACGCCTTCGCCTTCACGGTGCGCGTCATGCCGAGCGACTCGCACTCTATCGTGATTTCGAAAATCGTCGAATCGTCCGGCTTGAAGAGGAGGTAGTTGCCCGCCTCGGTGCCGATCTGCGCATCGCCGCCGTAGTCAAGGACGCGCTGCTGCAGGTCGTTGAAGTCCTTGTACTGCCACCAGCTCTGCGTCTCGTCTACGTCGTAGTCCGGCTCCTCGCTCTTCGCGGCGAGGATCGCGTCGATGTTCTCCGTCGTCTTCTCGAGGTCCTCCTCGTCCTCCTCGTTGAAGATGCCCGGCACCGTCATCAGCTCGTCGCGCGTGCAGTCGTTGACGTAGACCTTCGCGCTGCCTAGTGTGTTGAACATGTCGGCTATTCCGCGCACGCTTATCTGGTCCTTCGGATCGTCCTCCGGATTCAGCACGCCGCCGGTGAGCACCACGGGGAAGTCCCGGAAGCCCCTGATGTACGACAGCTCCCTGATGTCGGGGATCGATCCGTTGCGCGGATACCTCTTGAATTCGTCCTCGACCTTGTTGTCCTCGTACTCCTCCTCGTACCAGTGCGCCTCCGCGCCGCACTCCTCGCCGTCGATGACCGTCGGGTTGTCATCCGCGTCCACCCAGTCCGCGAAGCTCGCGATCAGCAGGTTGATGAGGTTGTACTTGCTGCGCGTGTGGTGCTGCCCGTCGTACGCCTCGACCTCGTAGTCCTCGGGGATGCCGTGGCTCTTGAGCAGCATCTCCCACCGAAGGCGCCAGTTGGTGTCTCCGTCCGGCGTCATCTCGTTGATGTTTAGTCCGCGCGTTATTCGTATGCTGACCTTCACCGTTCCCGACTCGGGGTTCTCCTCGTCCACCAGTATCGGACCTATCACGCACGGACGGCCCTCCTTGAGCTGGCGCTTCTCGCGCAGCCACCGGTCGTCCTCCATCAGCTTGTCCAGATCTTCGTCCTCCGCCCACTCCGAGACGTTCGCGTAGTCGGCGATCACGACCTCCGCGAGAATGCTCCCCGCGTCGACGAGCCTGTTCACGCGGTTGCGCTCGCGCACATAGACGTTGATGCCAGTCTGGAGATGCGCCTCGTTCGCGAACGAAAGCACCATCACGGACAGTATCGCGATGATCCACAACGCCATCAGAAGAGCGCTTCCCCGCCTCATCTCATGCCTCCTCCGCCAGGTCCCATTCCGCCGCCCGGACGCATTCCGCCAGGTCCCATGCCTCCGCCGCCGGGGCGATTGCCTCCGCCGGGACCCATACCTCCGCCACCGGGACGGTTCCCGCCGCCAGGGCCCATTCCGCCGCCGCCGGGACGGTTGCCTCCGCCTGGTGCGTTACCACCTCCGGGCGCGTTTCCGCCTCCGCCCGTCCTGCCGCCGGCGGAGTTCCCTCCGTTGCCGCGGCGCCTGTTGCCGCCGCTCTCCTTGGCCTTGTCCGAAGGCGGCGCGGCACCGTCGAGTGACTGCTCGAAGAGCGGAAGCCTCACTATGCGCATTATCGGCGCGGCGGTGGATCTGTAGGCCTTTCCGTCGGGGTCTTCGAGGTAGAAGGTGAGCTCCACCTTGTAGGGGACGGCGTTGGACGTCTCCCACTCGTCCTCGAAAAGAGACTCGTCGTGTTCCGCCTCGACCTTCTCCTTGTCCTTTAGGACTCGGCAGTTGAAGCCCGCGATGCCGTCCGCGATCAGGACCGGCTGGTACATCTCGTCGTTCTTGAAGGAGAAGTCGATGTCGTCGGGGTTGTCCTTCGGACGCAGCGTGACGTCCGGACAGTGCCGCGCGTAGAGCCCCGTGACCTCGATGGGCTCCATGTAGTCGTGGTTGCCCTCCTCGAGCACCATGAGCTGCACGCGGTGGACGGTATCCGCCGCCGCGCTCTTCGAGCCGATGATCGCCGACCCGCGCTTGGACCATTCGATGATGTCCGAGCTCCTGGGGTCGTCGCCCTCTCCGTTGTTCGTAAGGTAGAAGCCGTAGTCGTAGCTCTGCTCGCCGTTGTGCGGATAGTACAGGCTCCTCAGCCCAGACACGACCTGGTTGAGCGCGAAGTCAGTGCGCTGCATCTTGTCGAGATAGTCAGTCGACGCCTGCCATCCGTGCGTGACGGCGTTGAACGTCATCATCGTGACGACGGTGATCACGCCGAGAAGGACGACGGCGAGAAGAATCTCTACAAGCGTAAAGCCGCGCCTCATTCCTTCTTCCTCCAGAACGTCACGTAGCTCTCCTCCTCGCGCTTCGAGGTGCGTCCGCTGCCCCAGCGCACTATCACGCGCACGGTGTAGAGGTTGCCTAGCCGCGCTATCTCCTCGTCGCTGTCGTTGCGGTTCAGGGCGACGCGCTCCCACGTGTACTCGCGGTATTTGTCCTCCTGCTCGCGGGTCAGCTTCGGACCGTGCGCGCCCGCGACGATGTCCCACAGCTCCGTCGCCTTCGTCTCGGACACGTCGAGGTCCTGGTCCGGATCCTGCACGTCCGCGAGCGGATACGCCATGTCTCCGAGGTCCATCACCTCCTGCGCCGTCTGGAGGTACGACGACGAGAGCATCATGCGCTGGCTCTGCGACATCGAAACGAGTATGGCCGCGAGCCCCGTGCCGAGTATTATCGCCGCGAGCAGCACCTCGAGAAGCGTGAATCCCCTTCGCATGGCCCTACTCCTCGTCTCCCGAGACTATCTTGGCCGCGCCGAAGCGGTCCACCTTGATGCAGAGCCCCGACTCCGGCTTCTTTCCGTCGAGATACACCCACACGCGGTGCGGATCGCAACGTCCGTTCGCCTCCCACACGAGACTCACCGGCTCCTGGTCCTCGTCCGAATTCGCAGGCGGCGCATCCGCCGCGCTCGCCTCCGTGGCCTTCGCCTCGTCGGATTTCTTCTCCTTGTACTTTCCGAGGAGATAGTCGACGTTCGAGAACACCGAAATCTTGTTCGCCTTCTTCTCGTCCTCCTCCTCGCTCTGGAGGAGCTCGTCGCCCATCGTCACCTTGATGCGCACGCCCTTCACGACCTCGGCGGAGATCGGCGCGAAGAGGATGTCCTCCATCGACTCGCCGCCCTTCTCGCCGATCACGGAGGGCTCCTCCTCCTCGGCGGCCTTCGTCCGGCGCTTGTCCTCCACCGGCGTGCCGTCGCGGTTGACGATCTCGCCCGAGAGCGTCTCGACCGTTTCGGACGTGGAAGAGGAGATCATCTTAGCGCCCTCGACCGACACCTGCGCGCAGATTTCGTCGTCGATGCGCGCCGTGGAGTACGTGATGACGGCGGGCTGCATCATCACGAGCGCCATCGACCGCGCGTGGCGTATCGCCGCCATCAGGTCGCGCGCGGCGCCCTTGACGCGCGCCGCGTCCTGTCCTGACCGCACGCTGAGGGCGGCGACGGACACCATCGTCGCCATGATGGCGACGACTACGAGAACTTCTATGAGGGTAAACGCCCTGCGCATGCTGCGCGGCGGCGGCGTCAGTCGTTGCCGCCGGCCCTCCTGGTGGTGTCGCTGCGGATGTCGTCCTCTCCGCCGAACTCGCCGTCGGGACCGGCCGAAATGACGACGATGTTCTTGCCCTTGCGCTCGTACTTGTACTCGACGCCCCACGGATCGTACAGCGCGCCATCTCCGCCGTCGACAACCGCCCCGTCATCGCCGGACGCATCGACGAGCGCCTTGAGGTCGGAGGGATACTTCCCCTTCTCGATGTTGTACGTGACAACGGCAGCCTTGAGGTTGTCCACACCAATTTTCGCCGCCTTGATCTTGTTGTTTTCGAGAATCCTCGGAATGCTCACCGTGGCGACCGTTCCGAGAATGCCGATGATGGCGACGGCCACGAGAATCTCAATTAGCGTGAAGCCCGCGCGCATCGCGGCAGCGACCTGTGTTTCTTCTTCTCTTTGCATAATTCCTCCTGTTTCTGTATATTATAGCAAAACAACCGCGCAGAATGCCATAGCCAAGACCATTATGTAGTTTTGACGCGGCGGCGGTTCTTCTCGACGCGCTTCATGATCCGTTCGCGCTCCTCCGGCGTCGCGGGACGCTGCGAATCACGCGGACGGATGTCTCTGAATACCATTGTACGGATTGAGACCCCGCTGTTTTTGACTCTCGACACGCGG
>JAEEOY010000142.1 GCA_016284515.1 Kiritimatiellia bacterium
GGCCTGAGCGAGGAGAGACGCCTGCTCGACCTCACCTTGCGCGGCCAGTTCTCGATGGAGTCGGCCGTGAGGAACACTACCTCGCCGCCAGGTGCGGACCTGTCGAAGCACGAGATGTCGATCGTCGCGCCCTCGGCGAAGGTGACGCTTCCTTCGACGACAAGCCCGGGCTCGATCGAGCCCTCGACCACGATGTTTGCCGTGCCGATCGTGCCGGAGCCCTTCACCGTGTCGAACGTCCACGTTCCGCCGCCGAAGTCGAGCGTCGCGCCATCCTCGAGAAGGACGTCGGACGGGATGTTTGCGCTGTCGCACGGCGTGAGCCACTTGACGGCCAAATACGACTGCAGCGCCTCCTGCTCAGCAGTCGTAAGCGCACGGTCGAAGTAGAACGCCTCGGCGATCTGTCCGCGAGAGGGGGAATCATACAGGAGACGGTAGCCCATGTACAGACGCGCGGACGCCTGCGTGTTGAGATTCGTGGCGTATACCGTGCGAATCGTCTCTCCGTTTGTCTCGCTGTAGGCGCGGGAAGTGAGCAGGCATTCCTCTCCAGCCTGTTTTTCGGACTGGAACATCCTGACCACCCAGCCAGTCGGGTCCTGCCCGATGCCAATGGAAAGTGGGCGAAGCGCAAGCTCCTGTTTGTCATTATCCCACGCGATGCCGTTGTAGTCGCAGTTCGAATCCCATTCATGGCGGCGGATGCGGAAATGACCCTTTTTCTCATCCCACATATCGGATTCTATGCCAAGGCCATAGTTCGGAAGATCAGGTCCGCGGCGGCAGACGACAACAAGTGTACGGTCGTGGTCGCCTTCCAGTCCAAGCTCTTCAGTCCGCATGCCCTTCGAGCTTTCACCGTCGACCTCGTCTATATCCGTCTGGAGCATGACCTTGCGTCCGTTGAATCCGTTGTCGCCGTAGCGCGGATCGCGGGCTTCCGACTTGCCGTAGACGACCGCCGACGCGAACGTGTCCTTCGCAGTGCCCTTGTTCGCAATAGAGGCAAGATTGACATCGCTGCCTTCGGCCAGAGTGACGGTTGACACGTCATCGAAGTCGAACCAGCATTTCGCCTCCTTAGCAACCGCCGGCACCTGGACTACGCCGCGGAGGTGCTGCGTCCCCGCCGCGCCGTACAGCGACGTGCTCTTCACGCTTATGCCGGACATGTCAGGATGCACGCAGTCAAGCGGCACCAGGACGTCCGAATCCGCCTTGGGCAGGACGCCATCCAGCGTCTCTTCGATCGACGTGACTTCCGCGCCGTTCTCGTCGAAGTACTTGATCGTCGAGCGCCAGTTGGAGGGATTGGACGCATTGCCGTCTCCCGTCGCGTTTGTCCAGAGCGACTTGACGATCTTCATCGTCACGACAACTATCGTCGAGCCGTTGAGGTTGAGCGACGCCCCGTCCGCGACCTGCGTGCCTTCGCAGTAGATGGTCTGGTTGGCCGGGAGCTTGAGCGTGCCGGCCTCTACGATGATCTTTCCGCGAACATTCCAGTCGCAGTGGATTCCGTACGAGTCGCCCTTCACTTCGAGTGTGCCAAGCCCCTTCTTGGTGAAGGATCCGATGCCGGAGATTCCACGGCAGGCCTCGATTGTCACGTTGTATCCTGCGGTGTCGAACGCCGCGCCACCCTCGCCGATCGTGACGCTGTCGACGGACGCGAAGAAGAGTCCGGTGTCCTTCTTGGCGACGATCGTTCCGTCATCTATGAACACCTTCGGCGAAGCCCCCGCCGGCGCACCCTGCGCCTTCTGTATCATGCCGGCGCTGACAACGCCTCCATCGGTGATGTACAGCGTGCCGTCGCACTGACGCGCGACGGATATCTCGTTCGCGTCGAGCTCGCCGCCTGCGACATTGAGCACCGCATGCTTCGCGTTCGCATTGTTGCCGACACGGATCGTTCCTCCAATCGTCGCCTTGCCGCCCGTGATGTCGACCTGGGCCCAGGCATCGGAGGACGCGGCGATGTTCACGTCCCCGACTGCGGTGAGCGCGCCGGACGACACGACCAGACGGCCTGCGCTGTTGCCTCCGTTGGAGTCCGCGATCTGGATCGAACCGCCAGTGACGTCGAGAGTGCCGCCGTCGACTACGAGTTTACTCGCGCTCTCGGCCGAAGGCCCGCCGTGGTCGGCGAGGCCGTCCGCAAAACCGACCTGGACAGTGTTGTTCGCCGTCACCTCCCCGCCGTAGATGTACATCTCGCCGCGTCCGCCGCCCTGGACGCAGATGCCCAGCGCCCCCGGCCAGTCGCCGCCAAGCGCGGTTATGCTGCCGCCGTAGACATTCAGGCGGCAGTTGTCGTAGGCGCCAGCCTGGCAGACGATGAGCTTCTGCGCCTCGATCTCGCCGCCATACATGTTCGCAACGCATCCGCCGCCCCAGCGTCCCACGATAAACTCGCTGCTCGCGCGGATCGTTCCGTTGGTGATGTCGTAGTAGGCCGCATTGCCCCAGATCGACGCGATGAAATTCTTCACCACGAGGCTGTCGCCTTCGAGAAGCGCCGCGTATTTCGATTCGTAGAAGCAGGTGTCCTGGGACTCGGGATTTTCGCGGACCTTTGGATTGCTGTCGTTAACATACCAGTTGCCGCCGGTGGCAAGGCGATAGTCGCCGACTTCGTTGTCCCACTTCAGTTCGTGCGGTTCGTCGACGACGCCGCTTTCCCACTTCGCGTACACGACAGCGGTTCCGTTACCGGTGTCCTGCTCGTTCTCCACATCCCATCCGTCGAACGTGTAGCCGTCGCGGGTCGGCGTGTCGCGCGGAAGGATGCGCGTGCCGTTCGTGCCGAAGCGGTGGATCGCGTTCGTCGTGGAAGAGCCGGGATAGGCGACGTAGCTGACGGTCCGGAAATTGTTCGCGGCCTCGTACGCGTCGACGCGCGCGAGCACTTCCGCCGGCGTCTCGCCCGAGAGCGCCGCGGTGATCCGTCCGATCTCCTCGTCCGTGACGCCGCACATCTGGAGGTACTGGCGGCAGCGGGAGGCGACGGAAACGCCGTACTGCGCGTCCTTCGTGTCGTAGACGTACTTGCCGCCGTTGCAGTTGCCGCGCAGGATGTAGCGGAGGAACGTCTCCGGGACCTCGGAGCTGCGCGAGCCGCCGATGTTCGCGAAGTTGCTCATGAGATAGTCGCGGTACAGGACCTCCTCCTCGACGCCCATGAGGCCGAGAAGAAGAAGTCCCGTGATGCCGGTGCGGTCCGTGCCGATGCGGCAGTGGAAGTAGGCGGGGAGGCGTCCCTCCGATCCCAGCGTCGAGAACGTCTTCCTGACCTGGTTCGTGAAGTTACCGTCCGCGTCCGCGCCGATCTGCGTGCCGCTCTCGCTGCCCCATCCGAGCCCGAAGCGGTAGTACTTGCAGTTGTCCGCCGCGAACGAGTTGTTGGCTCCGTTCGGATCGAGGTTCTTGTACCCTTCCGGCATTTCATTGTCGAGCCCTACGATGCGCAGGTCGATCTCGGTCTTGAGCCCGATGGACGTGAGATAGCTCGCCGACCTCTGCTCCGCCGTCGCGTCGACGAAACCGTCGAGATGCCCGCCGCGCAGAATGACGTCCTGGTTCATCCTCTTGCCGGAAGTCGACTCGAGCGGCCAGCTGCCCACGTCGCGGACGTTGTAGACGAATCCCGGGGATGCCGGCGTGTCGATGCGCAGCGTCCTCGGCGCGACGTCCTCGGTCGTGAAGGAGTAGGCAAGTCCGCCAACCGTGCCGGTGACGTTGCTGGCGGTGTTGAGGTTCATGTACGTGTTCGTCACGCCGTTGGCGGCAACGGCTATGTAGCGGGGCGTCTCCTTCGAGTCCGTTCCGTTCACGCCGTATATGGTGTAGTATGTCTCGAAGTCGGGATTCGCGAGCCATGCCGACAGGGGGCTCCGGTGCAGCTGGACCGTGCCGAGGTCATCTCCGTCGGACGTCACCTCCAGCACCGTGGTGTAGGACAGTCCGTCCTCGTCGAACCGCTCGCCGCTGACGACCTCTCCCTCCTCGACGACGATCTCGCCCGCGAAGGTGTTGTTTCCGGAGAGCGTGAGCGTGCCGAGTCCCCTCTTCACGATTCCGCCGACGCCGGTGAGATCTTGCGCTATCGTTATGTCGTAGCCCGCCGTGTCGACGACGAGTCCGCCTTCCGCTATCTCGCAGACAAGGCAGTCGTTCGCGTCGATGTAGTGTGTCTGCGTGCGCGTCGCCTTGAGCGTTCCGCCGTTGAAGACGATCTTCGAGCCGGCGGCGATGTAGTCGAGGCGGAACTTCGGGGTCGCGAGGACGCCGCCGTTCAGCGCGACATACGACGGATCGCTTCCCGTGCCGTCCTTCGAAAGATGTCCGAGGCTGATGCCGTAGTCACTGTCCTTCATGGTGAGGTTGCCGCCGTTGACGGTGAGGTAACCCGGCCCTCCCTCACCGACGTAGAGGCAGTTGGCGTTGATGTTGACGTCGCCGCCGTTGACGATCATCTCGGAGCGCGCGTCTTCGCCGATGTTCGCGCCGATGCTGCAGTCGGAGGATGCATTGACCGTTCCGCCGTCCACGACGAGCTTCGCGATGAGGCCGCTGTAGTTGACCGGATTGCCGCTGCCCTTCTTGCTGCTGCCGCCGACGAGGAAGGACTTGGTGTTCCAGGTTCCGCTGACCATGTGGAGCGTACCTGTGGCATCCGTTCCCGAATCGCCTATGCGCACGAATTCGGGCTTCGTCGTGACTAGGGTGCCTCCGTTGACCTCGAGAAGCGCATCTCCCCCGGTCTTGCCGCCCGGCAGAATCATCAGCGACGTCGTCGCCGTGAATGTTCCGTTTGAAATTGCAAGCGTGCCGTAGACGCCGTCTTTGCCGCCGCCAACGCGGCCTTCCGCAGAAGAAACGGCGCCGCCGTTCACCACGACCTCGACATCCGCGTCGTCCGCATAGCCGACGCGCATGTAGTTGCAGGAATACGTTCCGCCGTCTATCCGGAGGTCCGCCGTCGGCCTCGCCGCGTCATAGCCGAGCACCCAGTCGTTAGACGGCAGGGCGAGTCCATTGGCGTCGTTCGTCGCGCTCCATACGAACTGCGTCTTCGTCGCGGCGCCCACGTAGAGCGTGTTCGCGAGATCGACCTGCGAGTCAAACACCGTCGCGCCGCGCGTGCAGACGCCGTCGAAGTAGACCTTGCCGAGATAGTCGTCGTCGATGGAGCTCGCCCCGCCTTCGCCGCCGCTCTCCGCAGCCCAGTTGGCAGCGTCGGACACGAGCGCCGCCTCGGTTGCGCCGAGCCAGTAGCGGGACTGCGTGGAGGTCTCGTTCTGCGGCACGTATGTGGTGCCGTTCGCGCTGACCACGCCCTTCTGGACGATGATCTTCTCCGCCGGGAACGCGGCGGAAAGCGTAAGCTTGCCGTTGCCCTTCTTCGTTATGGTGCCGATCTTCGTGCTCGACGAAGCTGGCGTACCGTCCTCGTCAACGAAGTCGTGCTTGATGGTGATGTCATAGCCGTCGGTATCAACGACAAGACCGCCGTCCTTAATCACGCACGTGATATACTCGCTGTCATTAATGAAGCTGGTCGTGGCGTTTAACGCTTTGAGCGTGCCGCCATTGAAAATCGCCTGAGACCCCGTCTTTGAGAGCTTGTCGAGTCGCAGCTTGGAGGTTGCCAGCACGCCGCCATTTAGGGTAAGGATGCCAGGCTCGGTGGTGTTGCGGCCGAATGTCAAGCCGCCGTCGGAATTGGAGGTCATTGTGAACGTGCCGCCGTTGATCGTCAGCCCACCGGCCGCCCTTTCGGCAACATAAAAATAGCCGTAGTTGCAATTCACCGCGCCGTCATTGACAACCATCTCGGCGTAGGAGCCATCACCATTGGCATATCCAATGCCGTTTTCACCTGAGAGATTAAGCGTACCGCCGTTTACATACAACTTCGTAACGGAGTTGGTAACGCTATATGTTGACCGGCGCTTGCCTCCGAGCAGAAGGACTTTGGCATTCCACACGCCACCGGTGTTGACGTAGATTTTCGCGTCGATCTCGTCCACACCGCCGATGCAGACCTGATTGCCGTTGGTAGTGTTGAGAGTACCGCCCTCAATAACTAGAGTACCCTTCGTGTTGGCCTGGTCGCAAACCATGAATACATCATCGCCCGTCGCAACCGCAGAAAATACACCGCCCTTGATTTCCAATGTGCCATTCACTCCGGTCTTTCCGCCCCCGACACGCGCCTTGTTTGCGGTAAAATCTCCGCCTGTCATCTTGAGGTAGGCCGTCGCATTATCGGCATATCCGATGCGCGTTGTGCCAAAGCTGTAAGTTCCTCCTTCGATCTGGAGATATGCAGGCGAATACGTGCCGTTGTTGGCTAGCTGAAAATCATTGTTTGGGGCCGAAATACCGTTCCCAAGGGCAGTTGCTTGCCAAACAAAGAATTTATCGATGCTGTTTTGCGTCGAAACACAAACAGAATTAGCAACTGTGGCCGCTTCGTCGAAGACTATCAAGCCGTTCTTATATGTGTAGAAGTATGTTGTAGACGTCGAAGTGTCCGGCTTGCCCTTGCCTCCTGAGCCATTTTCGCTGGATGATGCCCAGTTTTCAGACTTGGAAAAGAGCGCATCGTCGGTCGCACCAAGCCAGTATCTTCCGGCGAAGAGTGACAGCGAAAGCGCCGCGATGGCGAAAGTCGCTACGATTTTTGTTGCGATTGACGACGGTTTTCTTGATGACATGGTACAATCCTCCTATTCGGTATAAATTGTACCATATGGCAAGAGCCTGTTCTATCACCCGAAAGAGCGATTCCGTTGCCTTCGCAGATCAGAGCCGTTCTGGTAGACATCCTGCTCCTGACAGCGAGCCTGTCACCGTTGCGCTCGAGGTTCGTGAGGTGCACCGCCAGCGCGAGCGCGGTCTCCATGTCGTTGACGCGCCCCTCCTTGTGCGCGGCGTATTCGCCGACGTAGACTTTCGGACCTTTCCTGTCGTAGTCATCATAGAACAACTGGTTGCCGTAGTACCAGCCGGGGCCGACGTAGTAGTGTTCGTCGACGATGTCGACCTTCAGCCGCTTCGCAAGCCGCCAGCCCTCCTCGTAGTCGCGCCCGCCGCACCACGGACCGGCCGTGCCGACGATCTTGATCTTCGGATACTTCGCGCGCACCGCCTTGTATATTCTCGTGAAGCCGCGCTCGAAGTAGTCGTTTACGTCCTCCTCGTTGCCGAGTCCGATGTACTTCAGTCCGAACGGCTTGGGATGCCCCATGTCCGATCGCAGCTTCGCCCATTTCGACTTCTTCGGATCGCCGTTCGCGAACTCCACGAGATCGAGCGTGTCCGCGACAAGCTGGTCGAGCTCCGCGTCGGTCATCGCTATCTGCGGATTCGGACACGTCACTCCCGCCGGAAGGATCGGCAGCGCGTCCGCACCGATGTCCTCGCAAAGCTGGAAGTATTCGTAGTAGCCAAGCGCGAAGTCCTGGAATCCGCCCCAGTTGAAGTTAGGCTTGCCCTTGCGCTCCGAAAGCGGGCCCACCGTCTCCTTCCAGTGGTACATCGACTTGAAGTCGCGGGCGTGCACGATGCATCCGCCCGGGAAACGCACGAAGCGCGGCTTCAAGGCCGCGAGCGCCTCGCCTATGTCCTTGCGGAATCCGTGTCCTTTGTACGTCCCGACATGGTTCGTGGAGTACACTTCGTGCGAGCTGTTGATGTCCTCGAAAAACACGCCCATGAGATTGCTGGAAATCGAATAGGCTGGCTTCTTCGTGAATTTCAGCCGCAGGCCCGGCTTCGCCTCGCGCACAGCCGCGCCGTAGCGCTGCTCGTCGTCCTTTGCGCTGTCGAGCGTAAAGTGCCAGGGCGAGCCCGGATGCCACTCGGACTTCCCGAGCTTCTCGACCTGCGTCTTCGTAAGCCGCCATATACCGCTTCCCTCACGCGCCTTCTTCATCCGCGCGCGGTCAAGGTCATTGTCCACCCAGTTCTGCCGACCCCAGTCCGTAAGGTTGTCCTTCCCCCAGCTGACGGCATGGCAGTCCTTGCCGCCTTCGGGGCGGTCCTTGTAGTAGACGTGCCACGTTCCGTCGTCGTCATGGTACAGGACGGGATCGAGCAGGTTCTTCTCGCCCCAGTTGCCGAGGTTGGAATGGGCAAACACTCTGTCCCTCTCGGCGGCGTCGCGCCACTCGCCGCCGTTCGTTCGGATCTTCAGCATCAAACCGCCGCGTCCGTCCGGATGCTGCGCCGCCTTGATCTCGACAATGTCCTCCGCGGCGGATTCGCCGCGTGCGCATACCAATGAAACGACGGCTAATGCGGCCGCCACACCAAGTGCAGTCGTGCTTTTCATGCCGCCATTATATCATCCGCCCACCGCCAGGGGCAATCACCCGATAGGGCGGTGACGCGCCGGGGACTGTCCCCGGAGTCTTCAAATGTTGCACAAGGCCCTGGCCCCGACGGGGCACTATGATCTCGCCCACATGGAGACGCGGCTTCCAGCCGCGTCACAGGTTTCATACTCCGCCTACAGAAGTTCCGACATGCGCTTGGCGAACACGCGGCCCATCTGCACCGAGCCGTAGTCGTTCGGATGTATGTAGTCGTGCGTCGCCTCCCCGTCCGTGGGCAGCATTCCGTCGCACGGAAGATAGTGCAACTTCCCGTCGAGCGCGCCGGCGGACTTCATCTCCTCGTAAACGCCTTTCAGCGCCTCGTTTGGTCCGAACCTGAAACCCGACGCCTCCGGTCCCTCGCAGAGGAGAATCGGAACGTCCGGACGCAGCGAGTGGAGCCTTTCGAGAAACGGCTTGGCACGCTCGCGGATGATCTTCTCGTCGCAGTTCCACGCGGTGTCGACCACATAGAGCGCCGCGTCGGAAACAGCCATCACGTCCGCCATCTCGATTTCGAGCCGCGCGCTGCCGGAGAAGCCAAGGTTCACGTATGGTACGTCCAGCGCGCGCGCGGCAAGCGCCGTGAACATGAGACCTGGGCGCGACGCGCAGCCTCCGTGCACGAGCGAGGTGCCGTAGTGCACCACGGGCTTCGTCCTTCCGCCTGCGTGGCTCGCCGGCGCGAGCTTAGAGCCGGACGCCACGCCTATGCGCACCCACTTCAGGTTGGCGCGGATCGGAAGATACACGAGCACCTGGCGGACGCCGCTCCCGGAGAGGTCCGCGCGCGTCTCGTCCCATGCCGCGGCCTTGCCCGTCGCCTCGTCGACGACGCTTCCGAGGCGTCCGTTCTTGACGAAGCGCCATCCTTCCGCGCCGCGGACATAGATGTCGACGCCGTACATCCCCTGACGCGGAATGTACGGATCCTGATGCGACTTCTGCTCGCACTCCCAGCGGACCCCGATCTTGGACGAGTCGGTCTCGAGGAAGAAGTAGTGTCCAGTGGAGTTGTGCCCCATCCAGCGGACGCTCTCTGGCACCTTCTCCGCGAACGCAGCGGGGATGCGTCCGTAGGGAGTCTCCGTTTCCGGACATACCTTCGACTCCATCGGCAGCTTCGCCGCGTCTATCCAGACCATTCCGTCCGCGGACGCCATCGCGGTGTCCGCGGCAATGCGGGAATCAAACTTCGACACGTCGGCGCGCGCGCAGAGCGCCGCTGCCGCCACGGCCGCCAGAACACATGACTTCATCAGTTTCATGCCGCTATTATATCCTATCGTTCGCGCCTGAGTCAATCACACCGACAACGCCTGGGCAACCACCTGAAAAACGAGACAAAAAAACAGGCCCTCAAATGAGGGCCTGAGGGGAAGATGACTTTCTGCCGCGGACTACACCTCGTAGTAGACGCCCTGGAGGCGTAGCACCTTGGCAAGGTCTGCATAGGGGAGTGCGCGCGGAGCGATGCCCTTCTGCGCCGACAACGCCGCCGCTACGCCCGCGGCCTGTCCCGTCATCATGCATGGGGCGATGAGGCGGAAGGTGTCGATCGTGTCGCCCCTGCCGAGGCAGCGTCCTGCGCAGAGGAGGTTGTCGACTTTCTTCGGAAGCAGCTGACGGTACGGAACAGGAAACGCCGCGTGGGGTCCGTCGTGCCCGCACCAGCCAATGCAGTCGCTGAATTTAAGGCCATCCTCTATCTCCCTGCGGCCTATCACAAATTCCGCGTCAATGAGCCGAGTGCCGCGTACGCCTATCTGCGATGCCGAGTTTGAGGTGTAGACTCGCTCCCAGCCGGGCGTCGCACGCATATCCTGGACTTTTTCCCAGTTCTCTTTTCGCTGGGCGATCTCAATGCGCGTGAGGTCGCGCACGGAAATTCCGTTCGCCGTCGACATCGTGCCGCCGCTCCAGCACGCATCGGGATTGCCCTCGTTGCCGCGCTCCACAAACTGCGCCGTCGAACCTTCGGGCCTGCGGATCGTGTCCATGTTGGCCCAGCGAAAAACCGTTGATACACCCGAGGTGATCTGGCTGTAGTCGCCTCCCGCCTTGAAGAGCATGTCTGCGTCTCCAGTGCAGTCAACGACCTGCTTGGCGAGGATCGCCTTGCGGCCCTCCTTTGACTCGAAAACAACGCCGAGCACCCTGTCGCCGTCCTGTATGACGTCCACGCCCCAGCAGTGGAAAAACATCTCGATGTTCTTCTGCTCCGCCACCATCTCGTCCATGAGATACTTCGCGGCCTCGGGATCGACCGTCGGCAGCCAGTGACTTGCCGGACATGTGTTCTCGGGCTGGCTTGAGAAGTTTTTGCCGAACTTTCCGACACGCTCCATGAACTCCCCGCACACGCCGCGCGTAACGAGGTCCCACTTGCCGTCGACGTTCCGCGAAGTCGCCAGTACGATGAGCACCATGCCATTCGTGAAGAGTCCGCCGAGCGAACCATAGCGCTCCACAAGCGCGACCCTCGATCCGGCGCGCGCGGCCGAAACCGCGGCGGCGAAGCCGGCGGGGCCTCCGCCCACGACGACGACGTCCGTCTCGTGGAACACCGGAAGCTCCTTCGCGGGCTCGTAGACCTTTCCGTCCTTGATAAAGCAGCTCGGACCGTCCGTCTGAGTGTGCTCAAGCGGGAAGACATGCTTGCCGAACCAGACGTTCATGGGATCGCCGCAGCTGCCCTCGGGCAAAGCGCTGGAGTCCGGCACGTACTCGTCGCCAAACGCAGCACCGGTCGCAAGGGCGGCACCGCCCAGACCGAGCCTCTTGAGAAATTCTCGCTTTGTTATCTGCATTGATCAACTCCTGGTTTCGAGCCGCCGGATTCCACATCGGAAGACCTGCGGCTCCCTACACCGCGATATTTTATCATATGTCCCACGTGAGAGTCAATTATACGGAAGTATAGTTCACCTTCCGCTTGATCCGGAGGCCGAATACGCGCAGGCGCATGTATCCGTCGCGCGAATACTTGCGGTACCAGAAGAAACGCGCGATCTTGCGAAGCCACGCCAGGCGGCGCCAGCGCCGGTTTGCGCGGCGAGCAGCAAGGACGAGCGGCATCGGACCTATTATCTGCTTCGTCGTCGTCCCGTACGCACGCGAGGCGTCGGCGTACTTGCGCATCAGATACCGCCTCTGCTCGAAGAAGCGCTTCGTTATGTGTCCGAACGAATAGTGGTGGTTTCTGACGCCAAGCACCTTCGTCCTCACGCCGAAGCGCTCGAAGGCGTTCATCTCGAAATCCTCTGCATAGAGGTCGAAGGTAAGGTTCTCGTCGAATCTGAGGCTGTAGTCGCGCACGAGATCGGAATGGACGATCAGGCAGTTGCAGTCCGCCGTGAGCACCGGAACCGGCGCGGAGATCGGACTCCCGTAAAGCCCGAGGTCAGATCCGTCGCGGTTCGAGTTGAGCGCCCACAGCGCGTCGCCTCCCGGACGCGTCGAGCGCGCGCCGACGGTTCCGTATATGCATCTCGGGTCGACCCTGTCGAGGCACGCGCCGAGCGGCTCTAGGAACTCGTAGTCCTCGTGGAGGAAGACGAACCACGCCGGACGCGAGTAGTCCCATCCCTCAAGGAAGGAATTGTATCGCCGCGTCACCGGAAGGTTCTCTGCAAGGTTGTCGAACGCGACGAACTCCGCGCCCGCGTTGTTCGGATTCCCCTTCACGAGCCTGTCGTACATCGCCTTGTCGCGCACGACCGTCACGAACACGCATCCGGACGAGTCGGCGCGTCCGCTGCGCCACGCGCCCGCGCGCCGGAAGACCGGAATCTTCAGCACCTTCGCGATCTCGCCTCCATCCGCCGTGCGCTTGCGCTGGAAGAAGAAGCGCCCGACGCCCTCGAGCACGCCCATCACGCGTCCGCGCCTGCGCCACGCCGCGAGGCGTCCGTGCGGATCCGAGATCCGCCCGTCTCCGTCGCACGCCGCAAAGCCGAGGATTCGCTCGAGGTAGTGTCCGCGCGTCGTAGTCGTGTGAACCCGCGCCTCCGAGAAGTCGTCCGCGGCAAATACGCCGCGCACCTTCGCGAGCGCCGAGGATCGGACGACGAACATCGTTCCGGCGACAAACTCCGGCACGGCGGGGCGGATGCCGAGCTTCGCAGCCATCTCGAGCGCCGTGTCGAAGCCGGCCTGCTCCGGACGCCACGGAGTGTCCTCGCGGCGAAGGATGCACTTTAGTCCCGCTACCATGTTGACCTTCGGGTCGGATTCCATCCGCGCCATCGAAGCCTCCCAGTCGGCGCGCGTCCGCACGAAGTCGAGCAGGTACTCTCGCCAGCGGCTGCCGGAGAAGTCCGCGTGGTTCATGCGGAACGGAACGTCTTCCGGACGGTCGCACTTCGTGTGCAGCTTCAGGATGTGGCTGTAGCGCGAGAGGTCCGTCTCGTTCAGCACCTTGAGGAACGGCCACACGTCGTACCCGACGTTCTCGCACTCGACGAACCTCGCGTCCGTGAAGCACCGCCTCGCCTCCTCCAGCGCGGCAGGCGCGGAATACGTGACGACGACGTCGTGCGGCTCCGTGACGTTGGCCACGCAGTCGGCAAGCTCGCGCACGAACTCCGGATAGAAGCAGTGCACCACGCAGAGGACGCGTCTACTTTCCACCGCCACCTCCCTCGAAGCCGAACTTTCGCTTTGTGCCGAGCACCCTGGTGGGCGCGAACTCCTTCCATATGAGGTTCCATCCATACATGTCGCCGAACTGCTCCGTCACGGCGCTCCAGTCCGGGTTGTAGCTCGCCACCGTGCGCAGATGGTAGTCGGGATGCTCCGCCGGGAAGTTCGCCGCGTCATCCCTGTGGCAGACGACGAGGAACTCGAAGTTGCGTCCGCCGCGCGAGCGCAGCCATTCGATGTATCGACGCGCGTATTCGTCGCCCTTCGGTGTGTCGACGCGCTTCATCTTGAGGACGCACAGAGTCGGCTCCTCGTCGCGCAGCTGGCGGTAGAACTTCTCGCGCAAGTACGCGGCGCGCGAACGTATCTCGGCCTTCACCGCCTCGAGGTCCGACTCGCCGGGGTTGAATGCGCCTGCATTGTAGTGGGAGTGCATCAGCACGCCGGTCGCCTTGTCCGCGAAGACGTCGCGCGTACCAGTCTTGAGCGTCATGTCGCCGGTGAAGAGTTCGTCGAACCTGTCGAGCGCTAGGAGCATCTTCTCGCATCCGGGACCGCCCGCCCACGCGAAGAACGTCGAGTCGAGGAAGCCGTTGGCGCGGATGAACCTGAACGCCATTTCGCAGTTGTACCCCATCAGGAGAAAGTGCTCGTATTTCCTCGGACGGATGAACATCCCCGCAATCAGCAACCGCGGCGCATTCGCCGCGCGCCGCAGCGCGATCTTCACGCGGGCGAGCGCGTTGCGGTCGCTCACAATCGGAACCTGCCCCGCCTCGAGCTCGCCGTTCTGCCGCACGAGCGCAAGCGCGACGCGTCCGGCGCGGAACGACCACAGGGGCGTCTCGCGCGCATGGAACGGCAGCGGACAGTTCTTGTCCTTGCCTATCTTGAAGCGCAGCAGGCGCAGCGCGCCGAACAAGCGAAAGTTGTTCTTGCGGAAGCATTCCGCCCCCGTCACCACTGCGGTCCATTCCTGCCGCTCCTGATCGCCACCTTGCTTTTCCGCGGACATCACGCCTCTCCCCTGTGAGCGTACTTGACGAGCATCGCGCGCTTGCGCGCGCCAAGAGGAAACGAAAAGACAGCCCTCTCGCCCTCTTCGAGGCGCGGCTCGCAATCCGCCGCCTCCCTGCGCCTCTTGAACCGGACGAGCTTGTAGCGTCCGACCCTCATCCAAACCTTCCTGAGCCACGCGTCGAGCCACGTCGCGCTGAAATGGTGTATCGCATAGCCCTCCGGCGTCGTGAACTCCGACGCGGGGAGTATCATACCCCCGTCGCCGAAGAGCGCGGTATCTGTTCCGTCCGCGGGACGCACGCCCCAGGCGGACGAGAAATAGTCGACGAATCGGACCGTGTTCGGCGTCTGGTCGAGCTCTCCGTCGCCCTTCACGAAGGGAAGTCCATCGTAGAGCGAAAGAAGCCCGCGCACCACCTCCCCGCCCGGCACGCTGCCGAGGATTCCGGACCCGACGAGGGTGCGTCCGTTCTGCACCTCCCAGCCCGCCACGAAGCGGTTCGCGCACAGCGGATCGAGCGGACGGTTCAGCTCCACGTCCGTGTCGAGGTAGAAGCCGCCGTATCTCTCGAGGACGGCGAGCCGCACCCAGTCGGACGCGAAGGCCCACTTGCGGTGCTCGAGAGCCTCCAGAACATAGCGGCACCCGGAGGCGCGCGCGAAGTCGCTCCCCCACTCGCGCAGCTCCCATCCGGGGCAGTACCTGCGCCAGGTATCAAGCCAGGCAACGACCTCCGGTGGCTTCGGCGAGTCGCCAAGCCAGACGCAGTGCAGAATCTTCGGAATCTCTTGTTTGCCTGTCATTTCCCTTTCTGTAGATTTTCTCATATATCAGACCAAACCGCAAGGGGCAATTTTATGGTAAAATGTGCTCATGTCACAAGTTCCAGCGACTTCAGTCTCCCTCCTGAGGGACATCGCCAGCGGCACCGAAAACGCGCGCTGGGCGGAGTTCGTGCGCATCTACGAGGAGCCGATGCGCGCGTTCCTCGCCGCGCGCTTCCCGTCGGTCGAGGCCGACGACGTCCTGCAGGAGACGATGATCGCTCTCATGCGCGTGATGCCGGACTACCACTACACGCCGGACGGGAACGGACACTTCAGGAACTATCTCGTCGGAATCCTCAAGCACAAGGCCGAAGACGCAATCCGCCGCCAGTCGCGCGAAAGCGACAGGCGCGAGCGCATCAGGAAGAGCGCGGCGGATGCGCCGCGCCGCACCCAGGCGCCTGGCGAGGCCGACGAGGAGGAAAGCTGGCGCCTCGCAGCAATGAACGCCGCGCTCGAGCAGATGCTCTCCGACGAGTCC
Source organism: Kiritimatiellia bacterium (assembly GCA_016284515.1). Lineage (GTDB taxonomy): Bacteria > Verrucomicrobiota > Kiritimatiellia > RFP12 > UBA1067 > UBA1067. The sequence continues at coordinate 15,364 of JAEEOY010000142.1, forward strand.
GTCAACGCGCGTTCGCGCGAAGTGTTCCGCCACGTCGCGCTCCTGCACGAGCCGCCCGCCGAGGTGGCGGCCGCGTTCGGGATATCGCGCGCGAACGTGGACCAGATCAAGCGCCGCCTCGTCCTCAGGCTCTCCGAGCTCGTGAAGACGATGACGGCGGAATAGGCCGCGCGCGCTCAGCGGCTAAGGATCTCCTCTCGGACGTTCTTCGGGGCGAGCTCGAACTGGTCCGTCTCCATCGAATACGACGCGCGGCCCTTCGTGAGCGAGCGGATCGCCGTCGCGTAGCCGAACATGGAGGCGAGCGGAACGCGCGCGTTGACGACCTGGAGGTCGTTCTTCATGTCCATGCTGAGCACCGTTCCGCGTCTTCCGTTGAGATCGCCGAGGACTTCGCCCACCGACTCCGGCGGAGTCGTGATCTCGAGCTTCATGATCGGCTCGAGGAACTCCGGCGCGGCAGCCTCTGCCGCCTCGCGGAAGCCCATCATCGCCGCGGAGCGGAACGCCACCTCGTCCGAAACCTCAGGGTCGACAATCGTCGCCGAAAGGCACGTCACCTCGAGGTCCGTCATCGGATAGCGCGCTAGAACGCCGGTGACCACGCCGTCTTCAAGTCCCTGGCGGACGCATTCCTGCAGACGCTTCTCGGCGACGAGATTGACGAAGTCGCGCGAAAGATCGACCTTCACGCCCGCGCCGCGCTCGAGCGGCTTCACCTCGATCTTGAGCGTCACCGCGTGGCGCTTCCCGCCGAGCTCGCGGTCGAAGGTGAACTCCTTCACCGCGCCCTTCGTTATCGTCTCGCAGTAGCTGACCATGGGCTTGCCGACGTTAGCCGCGCACTTGAACTCGCGCTTCAGGCGGTCGACGAGGATCTCAAGGTGAAGCTCGCCCATTCCGGAGAGGATCGTCTGCCCCGTCTCCTCGTCTTCGCGGAACTGGCACGTCGGGTCTTCCGCGGCGAGCGCCTTCATCGACTCGACGAGCTTGTCCTTGTCCGCCGAGCTCTTCGGCTCGATCGCCATGAACATGACGGGCTGCGGGGCGACGATGCGCTCGAGGTAGCACGGCTTCATCTCCGCGCAGAGCGTGTCGCCGGTCGTGACCTCCTTGAGGCCCACCACGGCTCCGATGTCGCCTGCGCGAAGTTCGTCGACCTCCGTGCGGTCGTCGGCGAAGAGACGGACGATCTTCATGATGCGCTCGCGCTTCTTCGTGCGGGGGTTGTACGCGTTCGCGCCCTTTTTGAGGACGCCTCCGTAGACGCGCACGAAGAAGAGCCGTCCGACGAACGGATCCGTGGCGATCTTGAAAACGAGCGAAGTGAGAAGCTCGGAGTCCTCCTGCTTGCGCGTGACCTTCTGCTCGCTCTTGAGGTCCGTCGCCTCGACCGGCGGACGGTCCGTCGGCGCGGGGAGGTAGGCGCATATCGCGTCGAGGAGAGGCTGCACGCCCTTGTTCTTGAAGGAGCTTCCGCACAGGACGGGAACGAGCGCGCCCGCCACGGTCGCGCGGCGCAGCGCGGGGACGAGCTCCTCTGCGGTGAGGTCGCCCTTCTCGAGGAACGCCTCCATCACGCCTTCGTCTACGTCCGCGACCTTCTCGACGAGCTCCGCGCGAGCGAGCTCCGCCTCGTCCTTCAGCTCCGCCGGAATCTCGCCGACGGTGAACGTCTGCCCCTGGTCGGAATCGTCGTCCTTCCACACGACCGACTTCATGTTGACCAGATCGACCACGCCTCTGAAGCCGTCTTCGCGTCCGATGGGAAGCTCTATCGGGCACGCGTTCGCCCTGAGCTTCTCGCGAAGCTCTCCGACGACGCGCGCGAAGTCCGCGCCCATGCGGTCCATCTTGTTGACGAACGCGATGCGCGGCACGTTGTAGCGGTTCGCCTGGCGCCAGACCGTCTCGGACTGCGGCTGCACGCCGCCCACCGCGCAGAAGACGCACACCGCGCCGTCGAGCACGCGGAGCGAGCGCTCGACCTCCATGGTGAAGTCGACGTGTCCGGGAGTGTCGATGATGTTGATGTCATGTCCGCTCCACTGGCAGGAGATCGCGGCGGACTGGATCGTGATGCCGTGCTCCTTCTCCTGGATCATGAAGTCCGTGGTCGTGTTTGCGTCATGGACGTCGCCGGCGTGGTGTATCTTGCCGGTGTAGAGGAGGATGCGTTCGGTCGTCGTCGTCTTGCCCGCGTCGATGTGGGCGACGATGCCGATGTTTCTTACGTTGGACAGCTCTGAGCTCATAGGCGGGTATTATACCAAAAAATGAAACGGGCGCGGGAGAGCGATCTCCCCGCGTCCGTCGCGTTTGACTTTGACCCAACGACTTACTTCGCCGGAGCGGAGCCGTCGTCGCCGTAGCCCTTCGACTTCAGATAGTCGACGACCTTGCCGACCGTCGTCAGCTTCTCGGCGTCCTCTTCGGGAATCGCCGCGCCAAACTCTTCCTCGAACGCCATGATGAGCTCGACCGAATCGAGCGAGTCAGCGCCGAGGTCGTCGATGAACGACGCCTCCGTCGTGACCTGTTCGGCATTGACGCCGAGCTGTTCAACAATGATGTCCTTCACGCGTTCTTCAAGCTTACCTGCCATTTTCTTTCAACTCCTTCTTGTTGTTGATGTTGTTATTATACTAAATTTTGTGCCCGTTGCGCAAGGGGGGGTCAGCCAATCATTCCTCCGTTGACCGAAATGACCTGTCCCGTGACGTACGACGCCTCGTCGCCCGCGAGCCACGCGACGGCCTTGGCGATGTCCTCCGCCGTGCCGAAGCGCTTGAGCGGAATCGTGTCCATGTACGCCTTCTTGACGTCGTCGGGAAGGACGTCCGTCATCTTGGACTGGATGAAGCCGGGAGCGACAGCGTTGCAGCGGATGTTGCGCGAGCCGAGCTCCTTCGCCGTCGTCTTGGTGAGCGCGATGACGCCGCCCTTCGACGCGGTGTAGTTCGCCTGGCCGGCGTTGCCCATGATTCCGACGACGGACGCGATGTTGATGATCGAGCCGCCGAGCTGCGTACCGTCCGCGGCCTTGTTCTTCATCATCGGGCGGCTCACCGCGCGCGTGAAGAGGAACGTGCCCTTGAGGTTGACGTTCAGCACCGCGTCCCAGTCCTCGTCGGACATGCGCATGAGAAGTCCGTCCTTCGTGATGCCGGCGTTGTTGACCATGATGTCGATCTTGCCGAAGTCGGCTATTACCTGCTTCACGCACGCGTCGACCTCCGCCGACACCGCGACGTTCACGCCGTAGCCCTTCGCCTTGACGCCTAGCGCCTCGAGCGCCTTCACCGTCTCGTCGCACCATTCCGCCTTCAGGTCGCAGATCGCGACGTCCGCGCCGCCCTCCGCAAGCTTCTTCGCGATGGCCGCGCCGATTCCCCGGGCCGCGCCTGTTACGATGGCGACCCTCCCCTTGAGATTAGACATTGAGATTCCTCCTTGTTAGAACTGCCTTCTATTATACCAAATTTCCGCGGCACGCCGCGTCACAGCGCGGCGAGCTTCTGGGCGACGAGCTTTCCGACGATCTTCGGGTCGGCCTTGCCCTTCGAGAGCTTCATGACCTGTCCGACGAAGAACCCCGCCGCGGCCTTCTTGCCGTTCTTGAAGTCCTGCACTGGCCCCGGGTTCGCCGCAATCGCCTGGTCGACGAAAGCCTCGAGCGCGCCCGTGTCGCTAACAGCGCCAAGCCCGCGCTCCTTCACGATCGCCTCTGGGTCCCCGCCCTTCTCGAAGATCTCGGGGAGGAGCTCCTTCAGCGTCGGACCGTTGATCGTCCCCGCGGCCGCGAGCTTGACGAGCGAAGCCAGCGCCGCAGGCGCCATCGCGCACTCGCCGATGGACTTTCCGCTCGCGTTCATGAGCGCCATGACGTCCGACATGTACAGGTTGCAGAGCTGCTTCGCCGTCTTCTTGTCGAGCCCCTTCGCCGCGGCCTCGAAGTAGTCCGCGTTCGCCTTGTGCTGCGAGAGGACCTCCGCGTCGTACTCCGCGATGCCGTATTCCTCGATCATCCTCGCGCGGCGCGCCTCGGGCTTCTCGGGTAGGAGCTTGCGCCACTCCTCGACGACCTCCGCCGAAAGCTCGACCGGGACGAGGTCCGGCTCCGGGAAGTAGCGGTAGTCGTGCGCGTTCTCCTTCGAGCGCATCGACGCCGTCTCCATCGCCTCGGGGTCCCACCTGCGCGTCTCCTGCACGATCGGGATGGAGTGCGCCATGCACTCGCGCTGGCGCCTCGCCTCGTACTCGAGCGCGGCGTGTATGCCGCTGAACGAGTTCATGTTCTTGATCTCGACCTTCGTGCCGAGCTTCGCCTCGCCCTTCGGACGTATCGAGATGTTGACGTCCGAGCGCATGTTGCCCTCCTCGAGGTTGCAGTCGGAGACGCCCGCGTACACGAGCATCTCCTTGAGCGCCGTCAGGTAGGCGATCGCGTCGTCCGCGGACTCCATGTCCGGCTCCGAGACGATCTCCATGAGCGGCGTGCCGCCGCGGTTGAAGTCGACGCCGGAGGTCGTGGCGTAGTGGTTGATCTTCGCCGCGTCCTCCTCGAGATGGATGTGGTTGATGCGGATGAACTTCTTCGTCCCGTCCGCGCGCGTGATCTCGACGCCGCCTCCGATGCAGAGGGGGTTGCCGTTCTCGGATATCTGGTAGTCCTTCGCCATGTCCGGATAGAAGTAGTTCTTCCGGTCGAACGTCGCGTGGCGGTTCACCTCGCAGCCGAGCATCATGCCGCTCATGACGGTGAGCTTGACGGCCTCCTTGTTCATGACGGGCAGCGCGCCCGGGTAGCCCAGGCACACCGGGCATACGTTCGTGTTCGGCTCGCAGCCGGTCTTCAGCAGACAGCTGCAGAACATCTTTGTGCGCGTCTTGAGCTGGACGTGCGTCTCAAGTCCGATAGTGTTCTCGAATTCCATATCCGCACATTATACCAAATATTTGCGGACAGAGACTCGCAGGCGCCTCCCCACTCAGTCGAAAGTCACCTTGAAGAACTGCGCGTCCGCGCCGGACGGAGCCGCGACCTCAAGTTCGACCTTGACCGCCGGGGCCTTCGAGCGGACCGAAACGCCGGACGACATCGGCAAAGCGGACTCGAGCCCTTCCACGCTGTCGGCGCTGTAGACCTTGATCTGTCCGTCGGCAAGTCCTTCGGCCGAGCCGGACTCCAGCTCGGCAAAGGTAGAAACGGTCCAGACATTCCCCTCGCCCTTGGCAAACTCCGTTGTGAACGCCTTTCCGCCATCGCCGAAGACGGCAGGATCGGACGAGGCGCCGCCCAGCCCGGTTATCGTCACGCCGGACGCGGCAGAGACGGTCCCAGGCCTCTTCACGGCCTCTATCCCGGAATCGGCGGAGATAGTCCCCGTCCCCTTTGCGGAGAAGGCAGTCTCCCCCGCAAGCACGACCGCAGGCTCTCCCGTCGCCCCGGAAATCGTCCCGCCGTTCATGTCCACGGAAAGCGCCGTGACCGAAGCCGGAACCGTGATCGGCCCCTCGATCGCCAATCCCTGCGACAGCTTCACGAACAGCGCGCCGCCGAGCGAAAACAGATTCTCGAGCGAAGCCCTGTCCGTCACGACATAGGGATCCCCGTCGACGCCTGCCCCGGCGTACCGCGGCACCGAGCTGAAGTTCGCCACGTATATGGCCTCCCCCGTCACCGCGACGGGCTCGGGGGTCCACCCCGAGAACTCGTATGTGTACAGCGTCGTCGCGGGCTTTGTCGGCGTAGCGCCTGTGTAGGACGGAATCGTGCCGTAGGCGACCGATGTCGTGGCAAGGCGCGTTCCCTGCGTCGCGCCGGTGTCGGAGGGTTTCCACCATTGGATGTTGTACTTGCGAAGCTCTGCCGTATATGTCGCGGTGTACGTGGTGTTCGACTCGGCGCGCTGCACCGCCGGACTCCACCCCGCGAACGTATAGTTGTACTGGGCCGTGGATGCCTTGGTGGGATCCGCATGCGTCGGCATCGTGAAATGCTGGCACACAGTCGTGCCGAGCGACGATCCGTCGTCGTCGAGCCACGTTATGGTGTATTCGTTCGGATCGCTGGTGTATTCGATGGGATGCCCTTCCCATGTCCCGGGAATCGTGACGTTGTCCCATCCGGCCGTGTTCGGCGTGACGCAGAATTTGCAGTTCGCGTTTATGCCGGCGAACGCCTCGCTGAACACGAACTGCGGCTTGTCGCCCGCGAAAGTGATCTTCTTGACGGTAGTGAGACCGCTGAAGGCTCCCGACCTTATGGTCTCGACGCTCGAGGGTATCACAACGCCTGTCAGTTGAGAGCATCCGTAGAACGTTTCTGGCGCTATGTGCTTTATGTTATTGGGCAGCGTCACCGACCTAAGCGACTCGCATCCAGAAAACACCCCTCCGGCTATGCCCTTTGCGGACGAAAGGTCGGCACTGCGGTTGTTCCCTGACAGCTGCTGCCGCACGACCCATCCGTCCATCACAATGATCTCGCCATACTCGTCGAGGGATTCGCCTCCGAAGCTGCTGAAATCGAAAGCGTAGCTGCCGAGGTATTCAAGGTTTTCGGGGAGGGCGAACGGAAAGACACTGTACGAACTAAAGCTGCTGAACGCACCGTCGCCGATGTATGTCAACGTTTCCGGAAGATAGATGGTGGACAGTGTGGACATTCCGTAGTCCGACTGGAGCAGATCGCTGCTGATCGACGCGTAGTCCGCGATGGCCGTAACGGTGTACGTGGCGGTTTCGGTCGTAAACACTGACGGTATGGTTCCGTCCCAGTCCGGATAGTACATCGGATGTCCGGAATACGGATCGCTCGTGGTGCGGTAGGCGCCGTCGATCGTCGCCGTATTGTTGTCACTATTTACAGAGTAGGACCACTCTATCCCATACGTCTGGTCGAAATAGCTTTCGGCATGGACTGCGGCTCCGGCGAAGACCGCAACTGCGGCCGCAAGAGTGTTGATGCATCTTTTCATGGCCAGTTCCCTCCGGTTTTGTATCGCCGATTTCCGCAAACCCAATAGACAACACTCGTCCAAAACCACATGTAACATCGGCTGTTATATGCCTATATTATTGCACAGTCCCGCCCCGATGTCAAGCACGACAGCTTGTTTAGACGAGTTCAGCGGTGGAGGCGCCAGGCGATTTTCAGGGATTCCTTCGCAATGCCTGCCGTGATCTTCGAATAGCCCGCGACGCGGTCGGTGAAGGCAATAGGTATCTCTCGCACGACGAGTCCCGCCTTCCAAGCCCTGTGGTTCATCTCGAGCTGGAAGGAATACCCCGCGGACGCTACGGTTGCGAAGTCGATCTTCTCGAGTGCCGTCTTTCGCCAGCACTTGAAGCCTCCTGTCGGATCCCTCAGCGGCATTCCCGTGACGGTGCGGATAAAGATTCCCCCCGCGCGGGAGATGAGCCGGCGCTTGAACGGCCAGCCCGGCGTCGAGCCGCCGCGCACATAGCGCGAGCCGATGACGAGATCCGCCCCCGCCTCGCATTCCGCGACGAGGCGCGGAACATCCTTAGGGTCGTGGCTGAAGTCGCAGTCCATCTGCACGACGAGATCCGCGCCGAGCTCCAGCGCCTTCGCGAAGCCCGCGACATAGGCGCGTCCGAGCCCCTCCTTGCGCTCGCGGTGCAGGACGTGCACGCGCGGCGAATGCGCCGCGAGCGAGTCAAGCACCTCGCCCGTTCCGTCGGGGGAGTTGTCGTCAACGAAGAGGACTTCCACGTCGGACGCGCAAACGGACTCCGCCATGCGCGAGACGTTCTCGCGCTCATCGTATGTCGGTATAACTACAATTGTCTTCACTTCGATACCTCGAATTCAAAAAAGCGTCCGGTCCTTATCGGGGGATGATTCTCAAGCGTCGCCCTTATCTTCGCCTTCGCCTCCTCGGAGCGCGCGATGACGAACATGAAGCCGCCGCCGCCCGCCCCGCACAGGCTCACAGCGGATATCCACGGAGCCATGCGCGCGATGATGAGCTCGACGAGCGTGTTCGTGCTGCCGGGGTCGAGCGCCTTCTTCGCGAGCCAGTAGTCGTTGACGGCAGAGCAGAACGCATCCCAGTCCTCCGCCTCCGCAGCGTCGAACGCGCGCACGGCGTCGCTCTTGAGGCGCTTGACGATCTCGCGCGCGATGTCGTCCGGATTCTCCCTGAAGAAATCCACCACGCCCTTGAGGATGTTCCGCGCCATGCGCTTCCTTCCGGTGAAGTACAGAAGAGCGCGCCGCGAAAGGAACTCGGCGAGAGCCTCCTCCGCGCGCGGGGAGAGACGCGTCACGCGCGGACTCTGCCGCTCGCCCGGCCTGGACTCCATGAGCTTGACCCCGGGGAGGAGTCCGCCGATCTGGTCCTGCCATCCGCCGCCCGTCTGCATCTCCTTCTCGAGCGCAAGCGTGAGAGACGACACGCGCTTCCAGTCTGCCTTGCGTCCGGCGATGCGCTCCAGGGCCGTCACCAGAGCCGCGCCGAGAATGGAGCTCGTGCCCATTCCGCTGCCCTTCGGGACGTTCGCCGAGATCTTTATGTCCAGTCCGCCGGAGGCGAACGAGAACTCCGTGACCGTGAGCGCGCTCTTCACGAGGGCGCACCAGTCCGACGGATCCTTCGCCGCGCGTATCTCGGCGATGTCGCGGATCGTGCATGCCTTTCCGAGGTCCGCGCTCTCGACCCTCACCTCGCGCTCGCGCAGCCGCCGCACGCGCACCTTCACCGGACGCTCCCCGTTGAGCGTGACGGCGGCGTTGAGGACCGTTCCGCCCATCTCGACGCATATCGGAGGCGTGTCGCTCCATCCGCCGGCGAAGTCGATCCTGAGCGGAAGCTCCACCTCGACGCATGCGTCAGGTTCCCTCAGCGCAAGCAGCTTCGAATGGTCCGCGTGCGCCATAAGCTCCGAAAGGCCAAACGCCTCCCACTTCCCGTCCGTCTTGAAGTCGTCCTCTACGCGGTAGCGTATTGGGATCCACTTCCCTCCGACCGGCAGGCACGTGAGGCACTCGCCCTCGGCAAGCTCGACGGGGCCGTACTCCGCGGGAACGAACGTCACGACGTTGCGTCCGCCGAGCTTCATCTCTCCGCGTGGCTGCGCGCATGCCTCGACCCACTCCCGTCCGCCGCCGAGCCTTTCGAGAAGTTCGCGCGTTGAGCCGATGTGGAAGAAGGAGCACCTTGGGACGACATTCACCGAAAACGGAGCATACCCCGCGACGAGCTCGCGCGTGAACTCGGCGTAAAGGTCGCCGGTCTTCCAGCCGGACTTCGCCATTTTCGCCGCGGTCTTCGGGTCGATCCAGAGAATCCCCGTGTCGACCGCGAGCTTTCCGCCGCGTACCGCGCCCGCGGCCTTCGCCTCGGCGGGCGACGGCTTCTGGAGAAAACCCGTCACCTCGCACGTCACGCACTTCCCTCGCGCACCGACGCGGCCCCAGTCTGGCACATAGACGCCGTGGCGCGAGCCGACGGACGGCGCGCCTAGGCAGGCAATGCCTGTCACGCCCGGACGCGAGAAGTCACACGAACCGAAATCGAACTCCGGCGCGACGTCTCCGCAGACTACGAGAAGACCGCTTCCGTTCAGACGCAGCCGCTCCATGTTCGCGACTATGCGCTCGAAGAGCGAGACGGTGCCGCCCCTGCCGTCCGGCACCGGCACGAACGCCTTGCCGATCGCGGCGTACGAGGGGAGCCGCTTGGAGTCTCCGCCGGAGTGGCACACGAGCACGCGCCTTCCGCGCAAACCGCCGATCTTCCTAAGCACCTCCACCGTGCTGCCGAGCGAGCCGACGCGCTTCCCGCCCGGATCGGGAACGACGGCGATGTCGTCGGCGATGCGTCCGCGCAGCGGCGCGACCATCGCCCTGTATCCCTTTGCCTGCGCCGCGTTCGCGGCCGTGACGACTATCAGATCAAACTTCATGTTTCTTCAATTATACCATAATCAGCCCAAGATTTGTGGTCTTTGCGCAAATGTAAAATGCGAAAAGGCGCGGCCCCGGAGGGTCGCGCCTTTCGCTGTTGCGCTGATTTCAGGCAGATTACATCATGCCGTCCATCCCGCCGGCTCCGCCGTGTCCGCCGCAGCCGCAGGACTCCTTCTTCTCGGGAAGGTCCGTGACCATGCAGTCGGTCGTCAGCAGGAGACCCGCGATGGACGCCGCGTTCTGCAGCGCCGAGCGCGTGACCTTCGCCGGATCGACGACGCCGGCCTTGAGCATGTCGACGTACTCGCCAGTGCGGACGTTGTAGCCGTTCGTGCCCGTCGCCTTCTTGACGTTGGCGATGACGAGCGCGGCCTCCTGTCCGGCGTTGCCGACGAGCTTGCGGAGAGGCGCCTCGATGGCGCGCGAGATGATGCTCGCGCCGACGGCCTCGTCGCCCTCGAGCTTGAGGGTCTCGATGGACTTCTGGGCGCGCAGGTACGCAACGCCGCCGCCGGGGACGATTCCCTCCTCGACGGCCGCGCGCGTCGCGTGCAGAGCGTCGTCGACGCGGTCCTTCTTCTCCTTCATCGCGGCCTCGGTCGCGGCGCCGACCTTGATGAGCGCGACTCCGCCGGCGAGCTTGGCGAGGCGCTCCTGGAGCTTCTCGCGGTCGTAGTCGGACGTCGTGTCCTCGATCTGCTTCTTGAGCTGCTCGACGCGGGCCTTGATGTCGGCGGACTTGCCGAGCCCCTCGACGACGGTCGTGTTGTCCTTGTCAACGACAACCTTCTTGGCGCGGCCGAGCATGTCGACGGTGACGTTCTCGAGCTTGATGCCGATGTCCTCGCTGATGAGCTTGCCGCCCGTGAGGATCGCGATGTCCTCGAGGATCGCCTTCCTGCGGTCGCCGAAGCCAGGGGCCTTGACGGCGCAGACCTGGAACGTTCCGCGCAGCTTGTTCACGACGAGCGTCGCGAGCGCCTCGCCCTCGACGTCCTCGGCGATGATCATGAGCGGACGGCCGGTCTTCGCGACCTGCTGGAGGAGCGGAAGCATGTCCTGGAGGCTCGAGATCTTCTTCTCGAAGAGGAGGATGAAGGGATTCTCGAGCTCGCACTCCATCGACTCGGGATCGGTGACGAAGTACGGCGAGAGGTAGCCCTTGTCGAACTGCATTCCCTCGACGACGTCAAGGGAGCTCTCGAGGGTCTTCGCCTCCTCGACCGTGATCGTGCCTTCCTTGCCGACCTTGTCCATCGCCTCGGAGATCATCTTGCCGATCTCCTCGTCGCCGTTCGCGGAGAGCGTCGCGACCTGCGCGATCTCGTCGGCGGTCTTGACCTTCTTGGCCTGCTTGGCGATCGCCTCGACCACCGCGGCCGTCGCCTTGTCGATGCCGCGCTTGAGGGCCATGCCGTTCGCGCCGGCCGTGAGGTTCTTGAGTCCCTCGCGGTAGATCGACTCCGCGAGCAGCGTCGCCGTAGTCGTGCCGTCGCCCGCCACGTCGTTCGTCTTCGAGGCGACTTCCTTCACCATCTGGGCGCCCATGTTCTCGAACGGATCGGGCAGCTCGATTTCCTTCGCGACCGTCACGCCGTCCTTGGTGATCTGCGGCGAGCCGAACTTCTTGTCGAGGATGACGTTGCGTCCGGACGGACCGAGCGTCGAGGTGACGGCGTTCGAGAGCTTCTCGACGCCTGCGAGTATCTTCTGACGCGCTTCGGCGTCGAACTTGATTTGCTTAGCCATTTTCTTAATCTCCAATTCCTTTTGTAGGGGTTCGGGGGCGTCTGGACTCCCCCGTCCGTTCCTTTTACTTCTCCAGCACTCCCAGCAGGTCTTCCTCCCTCACGAGCTGAAGCTTCTTGCCGTCGAGCTTGATCTCGGTGCCGCCGTACTTGGGCAGAAGGACCGTGTCGCCCTTCTTGACGTCGAACGCGATCTCCTTGCCGTCCTTGTCGAGCTTCTTGCCGACAGCGAGGACCTTGCCCTGCATGGGCTTCTCCTTCGCGGAGTCGGGGATGATGATCCCTCCGACAGTCTGCTCCTTCTCCTCGACCGGCTCAACGAGAACGCGATCGCCCAGTGGTCTGATGTTCATTTGTGTTTTTTCCTTTCGGTTTGATTTTAAGTAGTTTGATAGTTTAGTAGTTTAGTAGTTCGGTAGTCTGGTGGTTTGGTAGCCGACGGTCGATTCACTGCCCAACCACCTAACCACCTAACCACCTAACTACCTAACCACCTAACTATTTCATTGTGAAGTCCGCGTCGACGACATCGTCTCCGCCCTTCTCCTTCTTGGGCTCGTCCTGCGGAGGCGGCGTGCCGGCTCCCGGAGGAGGCGTGCCCGCGCCGGACTGCTGCGAAGAGGCGTACATCTCCTGCGCGACAGGCTCCATCGCCTTCATGAGCGCCTCCTGCTTCGCCTTGATCTCCTCGATCGGGGCGTTCTTGGAGAGCGCGTCCTTGAGCTCCTTGAGGGCGGATTCGACCGGCGCCTTCTTGTCGGCCGCGATCTTGTCGCCGGAGTCCTTGAGCGTCTTCTCGACCTGGAACGCGAGGCCGTCGGCCTTGTTGCGCTCCTCGACTTCGGCGTGGCGCTTCTCGTCCTCCGCAGCGTGCGCCTCCGCGTCCTTGCGCATCTTCTCGATCTCCTCCTTGGAGAGGCCGCCTGCGGCGGTGATCGTGATCTTCTGCTCCTTGCCGGTGCCCTTGTCCTTGGCGGACACGTTGAGGATGCCGTTCGCGTCGATGTCGAACGTCACCTCGATCTGCGGGACGCCGCGCGGAGCCGGCGGAATGCCGTCGAGGTTGAAGTTGCCGAGCGCCTTGTTGTCGCGCGCCATCTTGCGGTCGCCCTGGAAGATCGCGATCGTCACCGCCGGCTGGTTGTCCGCGGCCGTCGAGAAGACCTGCGACTTCTTCGTCGGGATCGTCGTGTTGCGCTCGATGAGGGGCGTAAGCACGCCGCCGAGCGTCTCGATGCCGAGCGTGAGCGGCGTCACGTCCAGGAGGAGCACGTCCTTCACCTCGCCCTTGAGGATGCCGCCCTGGATGGCCGCGCCCATAGCGACGACCTCGTCGGGGTTAACGCCCTTGTGGGGCTCCTTGCCGAAGAGCGACTTCGCCTTCTCCTGGAGGAGCGGCATGCGCGTCTGGCCGCCCACGAGAACGACTTCGTCGACGTTCGAGAGCTCCGCGTCGGACATGCACTTGCGGCACGGTTCGGCCGTGCGGTTCACGAGGTCCATCGTCAGCGTTTCGAGGATCGGACGCGTCAGCGTCGCGGTGAGGTGCAGCGGACCGGACTGGTTCATCGTGATGAACGGCAGGTTGATGTCGTAGCTCGTCGCGCTCGAAAGCGCGCACTTCGCCTTCTCGGCCTCCTCTTTCAGGCGCTGCTTCGCCATCGTGTCGGCGAGAAGGTCGACTCCGTTCTCCTTCTTGAAGTTGTCCGCGAGCCAGGTCATGATCGCCTGGTCGAGATCGTCGCCGCCGAGGTGCGTGTCGCCGTTCGTCGCCTTCACCTCGAACACGCCGTCTCCGATATCGAGGATCGAGATATCGAACGTGCCGCCGCCGAAGTCGTAGACCGCGATCTTCTCGTTCTTCTTCTTGTCGAGTCCGTACGCGAGCGAAGCCGCCGTCGGCTCGTTAACGATGCGCTTGACGTCAAGGCCCGCGATCTTGCCCGCGTCCTTCGTCGCCTGGCGCTGCTGGTCGTTGAAGTAGGCTGGGACCGTGATGACCGCCTCGGTGATCTTCTCGCCGAGGAACGCCTCCGCGTCCTCCTTCAGCTTGCGGAGCACCATTGCGGAAATCTCCTGCGCCGTGTAGACCTTTCCGGCCACCTCGACCGCCGCGTCGCCGTTCGGCGCCGCCACGACCTTGTAGGGGACCATCTTGATTTCGTCGCCCATCTCGCTGAAGCGGCGCCCGATGAAGCGCTTGATGGAGTAGATCGTCGACTGCGGATTCGTCACCGCCTGACGCTTCGCGGCCTGCCCGACGAGGATCTCGCCGTTCTTCGTGAATGCCACGATCGAGGGAGTCGTGCGCGCACCCTCCTTGTTGGGAATTACGGTAGCCTCGCCGCCTTCCATGACGGCCATGCAGCTGTTCGTCGTTCCAAGGTCAATTCCAAGTACTTTTGCCATAGTTTTCTCTCAACTTTCTTCCGCCCACCATGGGCGTCGCCAATTATTAGCAGAAACCGTGCCAATCCGCCAAAAACATGGGGACTGTCCCCAAAAACCAGGGGACTGTCCCCAAAAATATAGCAAAAACCCGGAAAATACAGGGGACTGTCCCCTGGCGGATGCGCGACATGGGACAAAGGTGTGACACAGGGCGGGACAAAATGTCTCAGTCCTCAGAAGCGGCGAGACGCCGCTTCCCCCAGTCAGGGTCCTGCAAGCAATCCAGCATTATTCCGCCCAAGATGGAAGGCTTGCACCTCGCGAGGAAACTACCAGGGACAGTCCCTAAAACTACCGGGGACAGTCCCTGATGTTTCAACGCACTTGCCGCGACTGCTAGTCGATGGCGAGCGCCGCATGACTCCGCGAGGTATGGTTGCCGAGCGCGGCGGAGAGTATCTCCAGGAACTTCGGCGCGATCCACTCCTCGTTGTACTTGCTGTTGGGATGCCCGAACGACGCGTTCGCGTTTGACTGGACGTTCGCCCAGTCGATCGTGTACCTGCGCGCGAAGGAGCCCTCGGCGGTCGTGTCATCCTCTATGTGGCGGAAGTCGAGCGGATCGGACGCGTTCTCCGTCAGCAGGTCGTGGAACTCTATTCCGCGCACCTCGGCGATCTTACGGAGCGCCTCGTTCGCGTTCCAGTGCGTCCACGCGTTGACGCCGTGGTAATAGAGGCTTCCAACAAGGACCAGCTTCGCGTTCGGCGCCTGCTCCTGCACGAGATCGATCGCCGCGTTCATGTAGGCCGAGAGCGTGTCGGACGTCGGGAACCTGTCCGACGGATTCCCGGCAGTCGGCTGCCCGGTTCCGGCGGGATACGCCATTGTCCAGTCGTTTACCGAGCCGAAGATTGTGACGATGTCGACGTCTGCGGGAATCGGATTTTCCCGGATGCGCTCGGAAAACGGCTTCGCCCCCTGGGGGCTCGGCTTCTTGTAGCCAGTCCCTCCGACGGCGTTCGTGTAGACGACCTGTATGCCCGTGTCGCGCGACAGGAAATGGTAGTATTTTACGACGGCGTTGTTCGGCTGCGGGTGCATGGGATCGGAGAGCGAATCTCCGACCACGGCCCACCTGTAGCGCGACAGATCGACGGAGTCGGCGAACGCGATGCCGGCGAGACAGGCGAGCAAGGCCGCAAGTGATTTTTGAAACAGCATTTAGAGTTCTTTCCTTTCGGCGCCTATTTTACAAAATAATTCCCCTAATTGACAATAACTCGTAAGTATACGATTCACCACATACTTATGTATAGTAGCCAAGACGCTTAAAACTTGGTAGAATATAGCCAATAATGAAACTGGTGTCGCTGATAGCCCTGTCATTTGCCTTCGCAACGGCCGCCACCCCGGCCGAGGAGGTTTTTCATTCCATTGAGGAGATCGGCGCCTTTTTTGACAGCGACACGCCGCGCAGAGTTCCGTTCGATGTGACGGGGAAGGTTCTCAGCACCTCGCGCCTGCCGGGGACTGGCGAGATAGTCCTTTCCGACGACATAGGCGAACGCATGCAGTTCTACTGGCCCCTCGACCACTCGCAGCCCGAGGCTGGCGACACGATCAGGATGCGGGGCGCCGCGCGGATGAGCAGCGACCACGAGCCCTACACACTCGTCGACGACTTAAGCGTCCTCCAGCACGGCAATCGCCCCGAGCCGGTGCCCGTCCGCCTTTCCGAGATGAACGCCCGCACCCACAACCTGCTCACCATCCGCACCGAGGGCGTGGTGATAGACGCGTTCCCGGACGAGATCGACCTACGGTACATGATCCTGCTTCTCAAGGACAGGAACGTCGTCGTGCCTGTCACGTTCACGCGGGACGAGTTCGGCGACAGGAAGGATCTCATAGACGCGAGAATCCGCGTAACGGGCATATACCGCCGCACCGTGGGAGGCGTCAGGAAGTTCGCATGGCCGAACATCGCCCCGCGCACCCCGGACGACATCGAGGTGCTCTCGCCTCCGCCGAAGGATCCGTTCTCCGTCCCTCCGATAGAAAAACGCCTCTACCTCACGGCGGATGAAATCGCGCAGATGTCCAAGCGCTCCGCCGTCGGAGAGGTGCTCGCGACATGGTCGGACGACCGGGCCATGCTTCGCACCGGCGACGGGCGAATCGTGAACCTGCGCCTGGCGCACGGCGAAAAGCTCCCCGCGTGCGGCATGACGATCGTCGCCGCAGGACAGCCGGAGACCGACCTTTTCCGAATCAACCTGGCGACGGCGAGATGGAAGAGCGCGGCGGATGCGCCGCGCGCGGACAAGGAGGAGGAAAAGGCAGTCGGCACAGCGGCGGCGTTCTGGAACGAAGACGGATGCCGATCAATTAACAGCCAGATACACGGCGCCCTCATCTGCGCGCGCGGCATCGTCCGCACCCTTCCGGCCGCAGACGACAAGGATATTCGATTCGTCCTGGAAACCGGCGACCTGTCGATTACCGTGGACGCGACATCCAACCGCGACGCGATCGATGCCCTCCAGATCGGATGCAAGGTCCAGGTCACGGGACGGTGCATCCTGCTCACCGACCCGGGACGGCAGGACTACAGCTCCGCAAAAATAAAGGGAATCGCCCTCGTTGTCCGATCGCCCGCCGACATCGTCGTCCTGAGCCGTCCGTCGTGGTGGACTCTGAGGCGCCTAACGGTCGTCATATCCGTCCTGCTCGCAGCCCTCATCGGCGTCTACATCTGGAACCGCATCCTGCAGAACCTCGTCTCCCGCCGCGGACGCGAACTCTACCGCGAGCAGGTCGCGCACGCAATCGCCGAGTTCAAGACGGAGGAGCGCACACGCCTCGCCGTGGAGCTCCACGACTCGCTCTCGCAGACGCTGTCCGGCGTGGCCTGCCACATGGCCGTCGGCGCGTCTACCTTCGACACGGACCCCGCGACCGCGAAGCAGTACCTCGCTACCGCACACAAGATGCTCAACTCCTGCCGGACGGAACTCCGCCAGTGCCTCTTCGACCTCCGAAGCGACACGCTGGAGGAGCAGGACTTCACCACGGCGATACGCAGAACCCTCGACCAGCTCGAAAGCGACGCCTCCGTTTCGATACGGTTCGCCATCCCGCGCAGACGGCTGAAGGACACGACCGCGCACGCGATCCTCGCGATCGTGCGCGAGCTCACAGGCAACGCCATCCGCCACGGAGGCGCCTCGGAGGTGAAGATCGCAGGCTGCATCGAGCATGGACAGATACTCTTTTCGGTGAAGGACAACGGCTGCGGATTCGACCCGGCGAACTGCAACGGCCCGCTCCAGGGCCACTTCGGCATCGAGGGAATCCGCAACCGCCTCGAAAAGCTTAACGGAACCCTTACGATAGACTCCGCACCGGGAGCAGGCACAAAGGCGACGGTCGCGATTCCACTTCCGGCCGCAGTCAAGCAGGAGGTCAGAAAACCATGAGCAAGATCCGCATCCTGATAGCCGACGACCACATGCTGATGCGCATGGGCATCACGGCGCTTGTAAACTCCACAAAGGACATGACGATAATCGGCGAGGCGAAGAACGGACGCCAGGCCGTCGAGCTTGCGGACTCGCTCAAGCCGGACGTCATCATCATGGACCTCATGATGCCCGAGATGCTGGGAAGCGAGGCAACGCGGCTCATCCACGAGGCGCATCCGGAAATAAGGACCGTGATACTTACCACATACGGCACATCGGTGGAACTTGCGAAGGCGGTCACGAACGGAGCCGTAGGCGTTCTGCTCAAGGACAAAGTCGACCTCGACCTCGTCAGCACGATCCGCTTCGTCGTCGCCGGAAACCAAGTGGTCCCCACCCGGCTCCTCGAGCAGATCGAGCAGGACAAGGCACTGTCGAAGCTTACCGACCGTCAGCTGGAGATACTGGCGTCCGTCGCACAGGGCCAGTCGAACGCGGACATCGCGCTACAGTTCGGCCTGTCGGAAATCACGGTCAAGAAGCACCTCTCGGCGATCTTCTCCCGCCTCGGCGTCGCCAACAGGTCGGAGGCCGTCGCGCTCGCGCTCAGAAAGCAGATGCTCAAGGTCTAAACGCCCCGACCAGATTCTGCTACATCGCCTTGAGCCTCGGGTAGTCCGTCTTGCCGTTCGCGTTGAGCGGAATCGAATCTAGCGCGCGCACTTTCATCACGGTCGCGTTGAAGTGCAGCTTCGAGACGAGGAAGCGCTCCACCTCGTCCGCCGCCGCACCTGCAACGAAGACCCTGAGGTCGCCGTCGAAACCGGTGGCCGCGCAGCCGGACCCCGCGAAGGAGTCCTTGACGAGATTCTCCACCTCGTCGAGCGAGACGCGGTTGCCGAATATCTTGAGGAAGCGCGAGGCGCGCCCTGAAAGCGTCACGTACCCCTCGGCGTCTATGGACGCGAGGTCGCCCGTGCGCCTGACGCCCTTCCACTCGTCGCCCTTTAGAAGGTCCTCCGCGCAGACGGCGTAACCCATCGCGACGATCGGCCCCTCGTAGACGAGCTCGCCGTCGTCTATTCTGAACAGCCCGCCCTTTCCGGCCTTTCCGATGGAGCCGATGCGCTCCGGCAGGAGGTCGGTGCGGATCGTCGCCATCACGCCCGTCGTCTCGGTCTGTCCGTATCCCTCGCTGAAGGATATACCGCGTTTCTTCGAGTCCTCCGCGAACTTGCGCCTGAGCGCAGGAGCGAGCGCGCCGCCGGAGACGAGCAGCCCCCTGAGAGAGGGGAACTCGCGCTCGAAGAAGCGGAAGCGCTCAAGCACCTCGTACATGTAGGGAACGCCGGCGAGATGCGTCGCCCGCGCCGAGAGCATAACGTCCGCAAGCTCCGCGTCCATGACAGTCTTCCTCGTCATCACCACCGCGCCGCCCGCCTCCAGCACGGCGCACGCGACGGAAAGCCCCCATGCATAGCATATCGGAAGTATCATCGTCATCCGCGTAGCGGAGTCAAGAGCGAAGAGCCGCGCGCTCATCTCGTTGTCCGCGCGCAGGTTCGCGCGCGAGATGCGCACGAGCTTCGGGCTCCCCGTCGAGCCGCTCGTCGTGAGGAGAAGCGCGAGGTCTGGCGAAGTGGGTCTGCCCTCGTACATGGAGCGGAGGTTCGCGAGCAGCGCCGGATCCATCGTCGCGGGAACCATAAGCGGCACGACGCCCGAGTTCACGCATCCGACGAACAGCGCGACGGTCGCGAGGTCCTGTCCGTTGACGACGACCTTCACCGTGTGCGGCTCAAGCCCCTTCACGGCATCGGCGGACAAGTCGGCGAGCTCGCGGTACGTGAC
>JAEEOY010000143.1 GCA_016284515.1 Kiritimatiellia bacterium
CGCAGACGTTGTAGACGTAGTAGTCCACCGGCTTGCCGTCCTTCATTCCGTGGAAAATGCAGCCGATGTTCGTCTTGCCCTTCGTGCGCGGACCGAGCGTCGCGGGATCGGGCAGAAGAGCCTTCAAAAACTCAATCGGGACGATCTTCTGTCCCTTGAAGTCGATCGGGTCGATGCGCGTCATCCCGACGTTCTCGAGGCACTTCAGGTGCGTAAGGTAGCTCTGTCCGAACGTCATGAAGAAGCGGATGCGCTTGATGCCCTTGAGGTTGCAGCCGAGCGACTCAAGCTCCTCGTGGTGGAGGAGGTACATGTCCTTCTTACCGACCTGCGCGAAGTCGTACTCGCGCTTTATCGCCATCGGCGCCGTCTCGACCCAGTACCCCTTGTCGAACGCCTTCTTGTTCTCGACCGGAACCTCGGGCTTGTCGTCCTTCGGGTCGGCGACCCAGTACGAGCCCTTCGCGGCGACCTCGCGGATGTTGATCTCGGGGTTGAAGTTCGTCGCGAACGGATACCCGTGGTCGCCTCCGTTGCAGTCGAGGATGTCCAGCGTCTCGATCGTGTCGAAGTAGTGCTTCTGGGCGTAGGCGGAGAACACCTGCGTGACGCCGGGGTCGAATCCGCATCCGAGGATGGCGGTGAGTCCGGCCTTCTCGAAGCGCTCGCGGTACGCCCACTGCCAGGAGTACTCGAAGTGCGCCTCGTCCGGCGGCTCGTAGTTCGCGGTGTCGAGGTAGCTCACTCCCGCCTCGAGGCACGCGTCCATGATTGCAAGGTCCTGGTACGGAAGCGCAATGTTCATCACGAGGTCAGGCTTGAACTCGCGGATCAGCGCAACGAGGCGCGGAGTGTCCATCGCGTCGATCTGCGCCGTCGTGATCTTCGTCGAGACGCCCTTCTCGGCGAACCACGGGCGCGACTCGATGTCCGCCTTTATCGCGTCGCAGCGCGACTTCGTGCGCGAGGCGATGAGGAGTTCGCCGAAGACATCAGGATTGCGGGCCATCTTCGCGGCCGCCACGCCGGCGACTCCGCCGGCACCGATAAGCAGGACTTTCTTCATCTCAGTTTTCCTTTTCGTCGATTAAACCAAAATTCGTTTTGTAAATTGTACCAAAACAACACGAAACGCGCCACTGCCGTCAGCGGGACCGTCCGCGGAACCACACCCAGACCGCGAATGCGACGGCGACCAGCGCGCCGAGCAGGACGGCGATCGCGAGCGGAAGTCCGCCTGGCACCAATCCCCACGGCTGCCCCTTGTCCGACGAGGTCCACAGTATGAACGAGGCGACGACCGTGGTCATGAACACGCCCGGCAGCAGCGTCACCAGCGTCCACCATCCGCGACCGAGACGGAACAACCACACGCTCGCGGCCATCAGCGTCGTCGCCGACAGCACCTGATTGCCCCATGCGAAGTAGTTCCAGAGGTGCCCGAAGCTCTTCGCGGAGAGGTTGGACCACCACAGGAAGCCGGCGACGATGGCGATGAGCGGGAGCGACGTCAAAACTCGCGGCGCAAGCTTGACCTGTTCGACGCCCGCCATTTCGCTCAGCGACAGGCGAGCGCTCCGAAGCGCCGTATCGCCGGAAGTGACCGCCAGCACCACGATCGCGAAGACTGCTACGCCGCCCATCCAGGGTCCGAGGAACCGGCTCGCGATCTCGCCCAGCACGACCGCCGGCGACTTCGCGAGGCTCTCGGGCTGGAGGTTGTAGAGCGCCAGTGCCGCGCTCGCCCAGATCATGGCGATCACGCCCTCGGCGATCATCATGCCGTAGAAGGTGACGCGCGCCTCACGCTCGGACTTGATCGTCCGCGCGACGATCGGACTCTGCGTGCCGTGGAAGCCGGAGATGATTCCGCACGCGATCGTCACGAAAAGGAGCGGGAAGATGGGGCTGCGTCCGCCCGCGTTGAAGACCTCGGTCTTGTACTTGACGAACTCCACGCCCTCCTCAAGCAAGGCGGGATTGCCGATCGCCGCCCAGACCACCGCGGCGAAGACTGCGACGGACCCGACCATCAACAGCGCCCCGAATATCGGGTACACCCGCCCGATGATCGCATCCACCGGAAAGAGCGTCGCCGCGATGTAGTACGCGAAGATAACGCCGACAATGAGCCAGAAATAGCTGGCGTTCGGCAGCCACTGCGAATCGATGAGGTTCGCCGGCACGTTGATGAATACCGCGACGACGAGCAGCAGCAGCAGAATGGTCATCCACGAGAACGCCGCCGCGTACCTGCGTCCCAGCAGTTCGCGGACGATCTTTGGCAGGTTGGCGCCGTCCATCCGCATCGAGATCATCCCCGCGAAGAAGTCGTGCACCGCCCCGAGGAGGACGCAGCCGACGGGAATGATGAGCAGCGCCACCTTGCCGAACTTGATGCCGGCGATGACACCGATGACCGGACCGACGCCCGCGATGTTCAGGAGCTGGATGAGCATGTTCTTCCACTTCGGCAGCGGAACGTAGTCCACCCCGTCCGGATGGGCGATGCAGGGCGTCTTGCGGTCGTCCGGCGGGATGAGCCGCTCGACGAACCGTCCATAGGTGAAGTAGCCGAGAATCAGAAAAACGATGCCTCCGATCAACCAGCTCATTTTATCATTCCCCCATCGCGAATTCGTTCATTTGCCCCGCCTCCACGGTCAGATCGACTCGCGGTCGCAGAGAGCGGAGACGAGCAGCGCCTTGATGGTGTGCATGCGGTTCTCGGACTCGTCGAACACCTTGGAGTACTTCGACTCGAACACCTCGTCCGTGACCTCTAGCGCGCCGCAGTCCTTCGTGACCTCGGTTTCGAAGTCGTGGAAAGCGGGCAGGCAGTGGAGGAACATGAGCTTCCCGTCGATGTTGCCGGTCGCGCGCATGAGGTCCATGTTGATCTGGTACGGACGCAGCATCTTGATTCTCTCGGCGGTCTTCGCCTCTTCGCCCATCGACACCCAGACGTCGGTGTAGAGGACGTTCGCGCCCTTCACGCCTTCCGTCGGATTCTCGAAGACGCGGATGTCGACGCCGTTGCGCTTAGCGACCTCCTCCGCCTCGGCGAGCACCGCCTCGTCGGGCCTGAGCTCCTTAGGACAGCAGCAGACGTACCTCACGCCGCATTTCGCGCAGCCCATCATGAGGGAGTTGGCGACGTTGTTGCGTCCGTCGCCAACATAGGCCACCGTCGTGTTCGCGTCGAGCGTCCCGAAGTTCTCGCGGACGGTGAGGAGGTCGGCGAAGATCTGCGTCGGATGGTAGTCGTCCGTAAGGCCGTTCCACACCGGCACGCCCGAGTACTTCGCGAGAGCCTCGCAGTCCGCCTGCCTGAAGCCGCGGAAGAGGATTCCGTCATAGATGCGGCCAAGGACGCGAGCGGTGTCCTTGACGGACTCCTTCTTCCCGAAGTGGATGTCGGGGCGCGTCAGGTACTCGCCGTTCCCGCCCTCGTCGCGCACGGCGATCAGCGTGGAGTTGCGCGTGCGAGTGGAGCTCTTCTCGAAAATGAGCGCGATGTTCTTGCGGTGCAGGAGGTCGCCGCGAACGCCGGCGGCGCGGCGGGCCTTGAGCTGCGCGGAAAGGTCGATGAGGTTCACCATTTCCTCGTCTGTGAACGACGCGAGGCGCATCATCGAGCGCCCCTTGAGACTGTCCATCCAGGTAAGCATTTGCTTCATCTCTCCATTCGTTTTTTGTACCTATGTCGGATATTATATCATATTTAGGCACCTCGTTTAGGCACCTCGACAACGATTCTCAACTCTGCACGCGGTTGACAGAAGCGGGGATTAATGATAACATTTCCAACAGAAACTGTGGTTGACTACAGCAATCCAAGAAGGTGTGCAAAACGAAAGAGGATATGCACATGAAACACAAGCTATTATTCTTCCTTTTCGCGGCCGCCTCGTGCGCGTTAGCCGCGGAAAAACTGCCTGCGACCATTTCGGCGACAGCATCCCTAAAGGACGGCTCCACCGTAAAGGGCGAATTCATCGGCAAGCGCATCGTCGGCTCCACGATTTTCATGGAGAAGCTCGCTCTCGATCCTACGCTCGTTAAGAACGTCTCCTTCTCCGGCACGAACGGAGACGCAAAAGTCGAGCTCACCAGCGGCGACAGGTTCGCAATGAAGGTCCAGAACGGCGGCTTCCCCATCAGGACGATACTCGGCGAACTCAAAGTCCCGCGCAAATCCGTCCGCTCGCTCGCCTTCTCCGCATCCCAGCATTCCACCTGCGGCGCGGACAACAACGGACTCATCTTCCACTGCACGTTTGAGGACGAAGCTTCCTTCTCAAATCCAGCCATCGGACCGAGCGGGACATTCAAGGGGGGACATATTGTTCCTGGTATCATCGGAAACGCGCTGTTTATCCCCGCCCACACCTCTTGCGGCGTGTTCAACTTGCCGGAAAAGTTTCTAGGCGAGGCAGGCACAATTGAATTCTGGGGCAATGTCAGCAAAATTCGCGCGCCGCTGAGCAAACTAGGGAGTCGCTTTTTTGAAATTCTCGCCTTGAGCAAGCGTGGCGAAATCAGCCAGGACTGGAATTCGAACAACGGAAGCGGAGGCTCCGGGCTGACATTCCGTGTCGATGGGCTTAGTCCAATGGTTACCGGCTCCTTCTTCGCAGGCCCCTCCGATCCACGGTTCTTGCGCCCACCATCCGGATGGCATCACTATGCGGTCATCTGGGATGTAAAAGGAATAAAGCTCGACAGCGAACCAGATAAGCGCTATTCAGCAATCGTCATGTTCGACGGTAACTGCATCCTTACCGTTCCCTTCACTCCAGAATGGAAAGGCCCTACCAACCTAGACGGAAAGTCAACGCTATTCTTCCCGAACCGCGAAGATGAAATGCCATATTACACAAAAGACGACTGCTTCATCGACGAATTCAAAATCTGGAACTTTGCCAAGACTGAATTCAAAGAAGCATCACAGGACTAACAGATGAAGCTTTTTTACCTGTTCGGCGGCTGCCTTATCCTGTCCATCGGCCTTGTACGCTTGCTATTTTTACTCGCATTCCATTACATTGCCGAGGTCTATATAAAGTCAACAAACCTGCCTTGCGTGCTTTCGTAGAGAAAAAGTTCCCAAAAGCGACAAGCGCATCCGTCAATAGTCGACCCATCGACATGTTTTCAAGAAAATGAATAGCCCAAAGGTCTCTGTAATTGTACCGACTTTCAATCGCGCGGATATGGTATGCCAGTGCATAAGAAGCGTGCTGGACTCTGACTGGCCGAATGTTGAGGTTGTAGTCGTTGACGACTGCTCGCCCGATGACACGGGAAAACGCATAAGAAGTGAGTTCGGGGAGCGTGTCCGCTA
>JAEEOY010000022.1 GCA_016284515.1 Kiritimatiellia bacterium
CCAGCGGCTGTCGATCGGCGAGCACAACGCCGGCGAGGTGAAGCTCGCCGGCGAGACGAAGCTCGCGAAGATGAACCACCATGTCGGCTCGTTCTTCGTCAACAATGACATCATCTCCCACGAAGAGGTCATCGCCATCAAGCAGGCGCTCGTCAAGGCGCTGTCGCAGAACGGCGTTCAGGAGGACACGCTCAGAAAAATCCGCAATGACCTCGGCCTCGTGGCGGCGGACCCGTCGGACCGCGATCTCCGCCACCGCAGCATCATGCCGCTAACGCGCAAGAAGATCCGCGAGATACTCGACCAGAACGCGAAAGTCATCAACGCCTTCAACGCCCAGAACGGCGGCGACGTGCGCATCCGCACGTCGACGCATATCTACGGCCCCGGCGGCATGGACGAGGCCAGGGCCGCGAAGCGCGACGCCGTGAACGCCAAGCTCGTCGAGTACGACCGACAGGTCAACGTCGATCAGGACATCATGCGCCTCCAGTCGATCCTGACGAACACGGCCGACTATGCCATGGACGAGGAACGCAGCGAAATATTGGCGATGGCGAAAGCGCAGCTGGAATCGCTGATGGAGAAGTGCGGTTCGCGTCCGCGCGCAGACAAGGAAGCCACCGCGACGATCGATCTCCAGCACGGGCGGACAGTATCCATTTCGACCGGCATGAGCGAGGTCGAATACACTGCGCGCCTCGAAGACCTGATCCTCCGCTTCACCTTCCCCGGCAGGACGTCTCCGCGGCCTGTGTCTCCGCGGCCCGTGGAACACGCGGTCGTGGGGCAGTACATGACCTGCGACACGGACGACAAGCGAAAGGAGTTCTTAGACGCGCTGGGTGGCGAAAAGCGCTTCGGCCTGAAGGCGCGCGCCCTCGTGGTGCGGTGCCTCTACTCTCGCGGCGTGACCGACTACGAGACGCTCGACCTTGCGAACAGGCTCGAAGACGCGAATGCGCTCAAGCTCGCGAAGGCGCTGCTGGAGATCCCCGCGGACACGCCCCCCGACGAGATCCGCAAAAACGCTGTGCTTCTGGAAATGACGGAGATGGCCAGGAAAAATCCGTTCGACGCGATGAAAGGGGTGCGTGCATACGTGCCGGCCACGTCCACTGCGCAATACAACGAGTTCGTGCAATATGCGATGAAGAACAACGAAGACCTCATGCTGCCGTCGCACCGGGCTCTCGTGAAATCCGTCAAGGACGAGGTCCGCCGGCGCATGGGCGAGACAGGTCTGCCCAAGGGGGTGAAAGCGTGGGAGATGATCTGCGACCCAAGGGAGGCCGGCCTCGCCCCGGAAGACGCCGACGGGGAGAACACGCGCCTGACGGCGGACGCAATCTGCGGCAGATTCAGGAATGACGCGCTGAGGAAAGGCGCATTGCGCATCCTTTCCGGCGAACTGAAGCGCGCAATCGGCGCGAGCGGCGACAACCCGGATTCGTACGAGATCGGCCTTAAATACATAGAAGCGAAGCATCCGCAGCTGGTGCAGGGCATCATTGACGCCGGCAGCCCGGACAATGTGAAGGCGCTCCTTGAAACACAGGAAAACAAGGATTTGATCGCCACCCTGGTGCCGATATGCCGCGAGTCCTTCTCGAAGGCGCTCAAGGCGGTCAACGTCAGCGGCGACTCCTCGCTCGCGATAGCCACGATATTGCTCAGGGGCAGCGGGATTACCGAGGCGGAGGATCCCGCCAGGGAATACAAGACGCGCTGCAACAGGATTACGAAGAGCATCATGCAGATGGAGGTGGCGAAGAACATCGGATCGGAACTCCGCAAGGACAACCACAACAAGCCGATCGACAAGTTCAACTTCGAACAGACCGGCACGCTGTTCAAAAAGGATCTGTATCGGGGCTTGAATGTGCGGTTCTACGGCGGGGAAGCGCTTCCCTATAAAGACTACCCGGGGGCGCGCGACCGGTTTGTCAAGTTCATTACGGACGACGAGAACGCCACCTACGAGACCGCCGACGAAAAGACGAAGCTGAAGGCGCACGTGCTCATTTCACATGCGACCCAGAACTTCTTCGGTTCTTTGCAGCTCGGAATTGGAATAGCGTTTCATCCAGAGGGCAAGACCGGGCGCGTCAACATCAACAGGGTGCGCGACCGCGATCAGGTCATGGAGGTCAACTTCTCCAAGGACCAGGACGGCAACATCGTCATAGGCGGCGATCTGACGTTCCAGCCGCCGGTTATTTCGGTGACTACAGAAAAGTCCGAGCAGAAGTTGGCGGCTGGAGACGGCGATTCATACGCAAGACACCATGTTGACATCGTCATCGCGAAAGAAGACCTCGAGAAGTGCGTCAACGCCAGGTGGGACGATTTCGACTATGAGGCGATACACGACGTCGAGCGCAGAATCGACCTGCCGCACCACCATGAAGCCGCGGCCGACATGCTGCAGGGCGGCAACAAGCTCGAATACAGGAAATTCGACGTGTCGTACGACTTCCATTTCGACAAGCTCTACGAGTACAACCCCGCGCCTAACGCGCCGCTCAGGGAAACAACCCTGTAGACCGTGTAACATTCCGCCGCGCGGCGTGTAGACAGGACGGGAACAATTTCAAGACAAACATCTGAAAAGGAGTAAAACAATGATAACAGCAGTCAGCTACCAGTTCGAAAGATTCCTGGACTTCGCCGAGGAGCGGGTCAAGGCCGGCAAGGAGTCGGCGATAGCCAGGACGGGCGAAGTGCGGGTCGGAGAAGGCACTCCGCTCGCGGAGCGCGCCATCTACTCCACCGACAAGACCGACTTCGTAGGCATGACGATTCTGCGAACCAAAGACGCCAAGGCCGCCAACGACGAGGTGCGCGAGCTCTTCAGGAAGTCCATCGTCGACATGTTCGGCGGCGAGGGGAACATCCCCGACAGCGTCAAGGACGCGATGCTCCTCAAGGACTACGGCCAAGGAAAGCCCCTCACCGCTCGCCGCATCCTCGAGGTCTACAAGGCGATAGAGGCCCTCGACCGTACAAACATCTTCCATCCCTGCTCCGACTCCAATGGCGAGCTCGCGAAGATGGCCTTGGAGGCGGGCTACACGAAGCTCGACTTCGGCAGGCTCAACACGGCGGCCAACTTCCTAATGAAGGCGCAGGGCATTGACGCGAAGACGGCATTTGTGGAGGTCGCCTTTAAGGGAACGCCCGCCAACCGCGCAATGAACGCCGGCTCGTTCTTCATGAAGGACGAGAAGTCGTTCATGCTGGGCTACGATTTGTTCAACAGCATGAACAACTGCCACGACAGGTGCAAACATGCGCTCGCCGAATACGACGGATCCGCCAATGTGAAGCCGCTTGCCGTCGTCGCCGATAACCTCAAGGGGAAGTACGACCAGGTGAAGATATTGCTCCAGGTCTGCATCAGGGAGTCGAAAGTGCCCGAGGAGCTCTTCTCCAAGACGCTGTCGCACCTGGAGAGCACCCGCGGCGACTTGAGGAGGATCGCCGATTCCCTCTCCGACAATCCGCCGACAAATCCGTCGGATCCGTCCGCAAACCAGTACGACCGGGTGAAGATGTACAAGGAGCTTTTCGACAGGCCTTCGGCGCAGTACTTCAATAGCAACTTGAACGAACTCAAGGTCAAGCTTCGCGAGAACAAGCAGTTCACGACTGAGGTGGAAAAGGTGTTCGACTATATCAAAGGCATCGCCGAAGATATGATCGCGGAAGAGAAAGAGCTTCGCGCCGCTTACGAGGCGGCCGTCGGCAGGAATCTGTCCTCGCGCAAGGGCCTTACCGAGATAAAGGCCAAGATCATCGCCGCAGCGAGGGAAGGTGGCCAGGCGAAAGGCACGCCGGGCATGCTCACGGAGGGCGTGCTTGAGAAACTCGACCTTGCCGAAAATCTCCGCAAGGATCCGTTCGGCGCCATGCAGAAGATCGACAAGCTCTGCGCTGACTTCAAGAGGCACGGCCTGAAGTACGTGAGCTTCAGCCAAAAGCAGAAGGCCGACCTCAAGGCGCTCCTCCTGACCTTCCTCCAGAAGGAGAAGGGCGAGAAGGCGTTTAAGCGCCTCATCGACAAGTGCGAGGCCGAGTTCATCAACCGGCAGATGTTCAATCCGTATGAAAGGTGGAATCCCATGCGCAGCCCCGATGACGCCTACAAGCACTTCATGGAGAATCGAGAGGAGCTGCTTCAGTTCGACCCCTCGAAGAGCGACTCTTGACATGGCGCGGAGATCGGCAATCGTGTCGTCAGGAAGGAGCGGCGGCAAAGGAGGATAGACCATGGCACTCGACATAAACGGATACAACAGCGCGTTCAAGTCCTTCGTGGACTTTGCGGAGGAGAAGTGCGCGAAGAAGGAGACGACGGCGATAGCCGACGCGACTCTTGAAAGCAGCACGCTGGAAGGGCGCAGGATCGTCGCGGTCACGGATGCCCAAGGCGACTCGCTCCACAAGTGGTTCCGCGGCCAGACGCGGACAACAGCCAACGACCGCACCCGCAGGCTCTTCATGAACGCGGTCGCCGATATGTTCGGCGGCGAGTCGAAGATACCCAAGTCCGTCAGGAAGGCGATGATCCTCTCCGACTACGGCGAGGGAAAGCCCCTCACGGCGCGGCGCATCTTGGCGGTCAAGGTCGCGATCGACGCGGACGGCACGATGAAGGCGCGCGGCATGAAGGAGGCCTGGGCGGAGATCGACGCCACTTACGGCAGGTTCATGCACGAGGAGACGGAGACAGCGGCGCTTGCGGACGGCTTCACGCGCGGCGAGCTCAAGAACCTCGCAAAGGCCGTCAATTTCCTGAGGGCGGCGAATCCCGGCATGTCCGAGATGGACGCCTACCGCGAGGTCTCGACGCCGCACTCGAAGTCCAACAGGCTTTTCCAGTATGGCGGGATATTCCTCCGCTCGTCCGACGACTTCGCGCGCGGACTTCAGCTCCTCGACGACTTCAAGGCGTGGCACGATGGCCTCGTCCAGTTCAAGAAGAACCACGCCGGTGGGCTGAAGGTGGACTTCAGGCACGCCGACACGCCCACCAAGCTGAACTTCGGCTCCCACATCGCGCTCTCCGGGTCCGCGGCCGAAGGGCTGGAGACGTTCGTCTTCATGGAGATAGCCGG
>JAEEOY010000144.1 GCA_016284515.1 Kiritimatiellia bacterium
CTTCACCCAGAAGAAGGCCTTGCAGAACAGCCAGCTGCAGAACGTCCAGAACGGATACCCCGGCGGATGCGGCACGCCGAGGTGCGCCCCCGCCGTGGCGAGTTCGCCCGAGTCCTCTAGACCGACGGACGGACCGAGCGTGAAGAAGTAGACTGCAAACGTAACCAGCGTCGCCGTCCAGAACGCCGACCAGTCGATCTTGTCGAAAAATCTGTCTTTCATTTCTGCAACTGTAAGTTTTCGGCCATCAGCCGCGCTCGAAGGCGCGGTGGGCGATGTCCTTGCGGTAGAACATCCCGTCGAAGGATATTCCCGCGATGCGCGCATACGCGCGGTCGACGGCCTCGCGAAGGTTCGATCCAAGCCCGGTGACGGAGAGGACTCGTCCGCCGGACGTCACGACCTCGCTGCCTTCGTCGCTCGGCACGCGCTTCGTACCGCAGTGGAACACGATCGTGTCGGGCTTTGCATCCGCAAGCCCGGAAATCTCCTTGCCCTTCTCGTAGTCTCCGGGATAGCCGCCGGAGGCAACGATCACCGTCGCGGCGACTTCGTCCTTGACGACTACGTCTTCCGGCTTGAGGCATCCCTGCGCCGCATGCAGAAGCGCCGTGGCGAAGCTTCCGCCGAGACGCGGCAAAACGGCCTCCGTCTCGGGGTCGCCGAAGCGCGCGTTGAACTCGACGACGTTCACAGTCGAGCCGCTCTTCGCGAGAGGTCCGTGCGGATTCGCGTTCTCGTCGTTGACCATCAGCCCCGCGTACAGCACGCCGCGATACGTTATGCCGCGCTTCTTCAGTTCGCGGACGACGGGCATGATGATCTTCTCCTTGATCATCGGAAGCTTGTCGGCCGTCACGACGGGCGCCGGGCTGTATGCGCCCATTCCGCCCGTGTTCGGCCCCTTGTCACCGTCGAAGATGCGCTTGTGGTCCTGGCTGGACGGAAGAAGCACCGCGTCGTTTCCGTCGACGAGCGCGAGAATCGAGCACTCCTCGCCGTGGAGGAACTCCTCGATGAGCACTTCCGCGCCGGCGGCGCCGAACTTGTTGCCGACGAGCATGTCGTCGATTGCCGCTTCCGCCTGTTCCGTCGTCTCCGCTACGATGACGCCCTTTCCGGCGGCGAGTCCGTCAGCCTTGATCACGACGGGGAGACCGAACGCCGGGAGCGCCGCCTTCGCGGCCGCTGCATCGGTGAAGACCTCCGCCTTGCCCGTTGGAACGCCAGCGGCGTCCATGATCTCCTTGGCAAAGCGTTTGGAGCCCTCCATGCGCGCTCCCGCCGCGACCGGTCCGAACGTCGGGACGCGTATCCCGGCAAGCGCGTCTACGAGTCCCTTGACAAGGGGCGCCTCGGGTCCGACGACTACGAGGTCGGGGTGGTTCACCGTCGCCCACGCGGCGATGCCCGGGATGTCGTCCGCCTTTATGTCGACGTTAGTTGCCACTTCCGCCGTGCCGGCGTTGCCGGGCGCACAGTAGAGCTCGTGCCCTTCCTCGTCCTGCGCGAGCCTCCAGGCTATCGCGTGTTCCCTTCCGCCGCTGCCAACAACTAGAATCTTCATGTCACTCCTTCGGAACGTTGATCTTCTGGCCGATCCTGAGCGCGTCGCTCTTCATGCCGTTCAGTTCCTTGATCTTCTGGACGGTCGAGCCGAACGCCTTCGCGATGAGGGAGAGCGTGTCGCCCTGCTGGACGGTGTACTCGTACACGGGACCGGAGTAGGCGGGACGCGAGGGCGCCTTCGGAGCCGTCCTCGGCTGGGCGGGAGGCTGCATGGAGGCGATCTTCTTCGAAAGGTCCTGGACGATCTCGCCGCGCACGCTCTGCATCTCGCGCCTGAGCTCGGCGATGGTCCCCTTCAGCGCCGCGACTTCGGCGCGCAGGCTCTCGATCTCCGCCTTTGCGGATT
Source organism: Kiritimatiellia bacterium (assembly GCA_016284515.1). GTDB lineage: Bacteria > Verrucomicrobiota > Kiritimatiellia > RFP12 > UBA1067 > UBA1067. The sequence goes on from JAEEOY010000144.1 coordinate 1,916, forward strand.
CCGCCTTGCGGAGGCGCTCGGCAAGCTCCTCCTGGTTGGACGACAGGATGTCCACCTGCGCAGACACGCGCTGCATCTCCGCCACGGCCTGCTCCTTGAGGAACGCGTCGCGCCCCGTGCTCGCGGCCTGGGCGAACGCCCCGCCCGCCGCAAGCGCGGCCGCGAGCGCCGCCACTGCCATTGTTGCTCTTTTCATTTTCTTCATTTCCGTTTACAACACTACTCGAATCCGAGGACGTGACGCATGTTGTACATGCCGGGCGCCTTGCGGGCGGCCCAGACAAGCGCCCTCAGCGCGCCGGCGGCGAACGCCTCGCGCGACTGCGCGCGGTGCGTGAGCTCCACGCGCTCGACGTCGCCCGCGAACATCACCGTGTGATCGCCCACGACGGATCCGCCGCGGAGCGCGTGGATCGCGATCTCGCCGGACGGACGCTCCCCGGGCTCTCCGTGGCGTCCGTAGATCGTCTTCTCCCCGAAGTCGACGCCGCGTCCGGCGGCGACGGACTTCGCGAGCATGAGGGCCGTTCCCGAAGGCGCGTCCTTCTTGTGGCGGTGGTGCATCTCCGTGACCTCGACGTCGTATTCGGGCCCCAGCACCTCGGCCGCCTTGCGGACGAGCTCGAGGAGGAGGTTGACGCCGAGGGAGTAGTTTCCGCTCTGCACGACCGGAATCCTCTTCGCCGCCTCGTCTACCGCCTTCTGCTCCTCCGCCGTCAGGCCCGTCGTGCCGATGACGTAGGGGATGCCCTTTTCGGCCGCCTTCGCGATCGCCGCTGGGACGGCGGCGTGGAACGAAAAGTCCACGACGCCCTCAACGTCCGGCGACCACTCGCGGTCGTAGCCTTCGGCGACGTCGACCTTCGAGACGACCTCGCACCCCGCGCCCTCGGCGAGGGCGCAGAGCATCCGCCCCATGCGCCCCGCAGCACCTAGAATCGCTATCTTCATTGGCACCCTCTACCCTTCATCCCTCACTTCGTGAACCTGACGATGAAGCCGCCGCCGGGGGCCATGTGGAACGACATCTTGTCGCCGGCCTTGACGGACTTCGTCTCGTGGACGTACTTCGCGGCGTCCTCCTTCGCGTCGCCGGCGTCGCGGAAGAGCTCCGCCTTCCACTCGCCCTTGCCGAGGAACGACGTGTCGACCTCGAAGTCGCGCGCGTCGACCGTCGTCATTCCGGCGGCGTACCACTCGCCTCCGCGGGTCTGGCGGGCGGCGGCGAACATCGAGTCGGGGCAGCCGCCGAGCGCGACGACGCTCTTCCACACCGTCGGGACCTTCGCCATGAACGAGAAGCACTCGAGGTTCTTCTCGTAGAGCGTCGGGGAGTCGCAGAGCATCTGGAGCGGCGCCTCGTAGAGCGCCATCATCGCCATCTGGCGGCAGCGCGTGCCGACGGAACCCGGGGTCTTCGGGCTGCCGCGGTAGGACGAGCCGATGCCGTGGTTGAGCATCGCGCCGGGCGTGTAGTCCATGGGGCCGGCGGACATGCGCAGGAAGCACGCCGCGACGTCGCTGTACATGAGGCCCTTGTCGTTGCCGTCGAACCACTTGAGCTGCTCGAGGCCGTGGATGCCCTCGTAGTTGAGGAGGTTCGGGAAGCGGCGGTGGAGTCCGGTCGGACGGTACGCGCCGTGGTAGTCGACGAGCATGTGGTGCTTGGCGCAGGCGGCCGCGAACTTCTCGAGGAAGTTCGCGAGCTCGGCGTCGCCGCGGTCCATGAAGTCGACCTTGAAGCCCTTAGCGCCGAGCTTCGCGAAATGCTCCGCGACATGCTCCTCGTCGCCGTAGACCTGCGCCCACGCCATCCACAGGATGATGCCGACGCCCTTCTTCTCGCCGTACTCGATGAGGTGCGGCACGTCCACGACGGGGCTGTACTTCCAGATGTTGAGCTTCTCGCTCCAGCCCTCGTCGAAGATCACGTACTCGACGCCGTTCGCAGCCGCGAAGTCGATGAAGCGCTCATAGGTCTTCGTCGTGCAGCCCTGGGGGTCGCCGATGTTGTCGAAGCAGTTCCACCAGTCCCAGGCGACCTTGCCGGGCTTGACCCAGGAGAAGTCCGCCCCCTTGTCCTGCGCAGGCGCGAGCGCCCAGACGATGTCCGCCTCGCACACCTTCGCGGGCGTGTCGGCGAGGATGAACGTGCGCCAGGGGAAGGTGCGCGTGCCGTCCGTCTCGGAGATGAAATCCTCATGCTCCTCGACCTTGACCCAGCGTCCGCCCTTCTCGAGCTTCTCGTTGCCCCAGCCGCCGACGTGGCTCGTCTTCTTCGGCTCGCCGACGAACTTGGACTCGAGCGTGCCGTCGCTTGACGAGCCGAAGTTCCAGATCGGATAGTCGCGCACGTCGGACTCCGTCACGACGACGAACTTGCCGCCGGCGGAATAGGCGAAGGGAAGATAGACCATCTCGCGGGAGAAGTCGATCTCGGACGCCTTCTTGGAGAACGGAATCGTCTCCTCGCAGCCGACCGCGCCCGTCTGGTTGCCCCAGCACTTGACGTCGGCCGAGGGGAGGGCGAGCGACGCCTTCTCGCAGTCGACCTTGACGCGCCCCGGGAACTTCGTCTCGAAGCGGTACGCGACGCCGTCGTTGCGCGCGGTGAGCCTGACGCCCCATTCGCCGAAGTCGACGAACGTCTCGGACGCCGCGAGGCAGACCTTGTCCTTCTTGTAGACCTGCGCCTCCGCAACGCCCTTGACGGACTTCTTCGTGACGTCGACCGGCACCTTTGCAAGGCACTTGAGGCACGTGCCGTTCACCTTCATCCCGATCTCAGAGCGCGCGGCGACGACCACTCCGTCGCGCACGATCTCATAGGCGAGGGGATTCGAATACAGCCTGATCTCGTTTCTTCCGTCAGGCGAGACGGCGGAGTTCTTCTCCGCGTCGAACGAACCGCAGCAGACGCATCCGACGACAGCCAGAAGCGCAGCCAGCGAGGCGAATTTGGCAATGTGCATGGTATTTCCTTTCTTTAAAGGGAATATTATATCAAAAAATGCGGCGGTCTGCGCAGATTCGCCGACGTCACTTCGCCGCCGAACAGCCGAGTTTGCAGGTTTTGCGCGTCGAAGCGGAGAAAACCTTGTCGCTGGTGATTGTTCCCGCGCGATGATTTATGCTATAATGCAGGTATGGCGAACCGCTTGAACAAGGCTGTGCGCCTCAAACAGGAGATGAGAAAATGATGAATGCAATGTTCAGGAGACTCGCGGCGGCAGCTTTCGCCGGCGCCGTTCTTGCCGGATGCACACAGGAGTCGGACGCGGCGCAGCGCACCTTCGTCCTGTGGGACCCCGGACTGCAGCTCCCCGCGGTCTGCTACAGGCTCGACGACGGATGGCAGGGCAAGGGCGCGATCGCCTGGAACATGCGCAGCGACAACAAGTTCATGACATCCACCATTCTCTCGTCCCCGTCGAAGCACATGCTGGTCCAGACAAGCGAGCCGATGATGACGGTGCACGAAGGCCTCACGCCCCAGAGACTGGCGGAGTTCCAGAATCCCGAGGTTCTCGCGAACGACATAGCGATGGAGCTCAACCAGGGAATCGTGGAGCCGGGACTCACCTCGTTTGTCGCAACCAGCGGACAGTTTACGCAGGACGTCCCGCAGATCACGCGCCTCATAGCCGCCGCGGCTACATACGGCACGACGCTGACGCAGGCAAACGCTTTCGGATTCGTCGCGACGTTCAGGTGCACCTACGGCGGAGTCGAATGCGAAGCGAGGTACACCACCTCCTACGCCGTAGCCATCAGCTCGGTGCCTAATCCGCGCGTGCCGAAGATCTGCAACTGGACGCGCGTGGCGCCCGTACTGGCCATAGCGCCCGTCGGAAAGATGTCCGAGGCGCTTCACGACGCCGGACGCATGTTCGCCTCCGCCTTCGTGAACTATGCATGGGCGCAGCAGAGGGACAGGACGCTTGCCGCGCTGTTCGAAGGCACCAGGCAGGGACGCGAAGCCGGCTGGAAGCTCTGGTGGGAGTCCGCCGCCGGCACGTCGGCGATGCTCGACAGAATCCGCGAAGAGCGCAGCAAGCAGATCCGCGAGGTGCGCACGGTAGACAATCCGTTCGAACCCGGGAAGACGGTGGAGCGCCCGGCGTTCTTCAAGAACTCGTGGATAAACTCTCGCCAGGATGCCATCCTGCTCAGCGACTCCTCGCTGGAGCCGAACATAGTCCGCGGTCTGATGGAACAGGGCGAGTGGCTTCCGGCTAACTGACGCCGGCGGCGGGGAGCGACAGCGTGAAAATGCAGCCGTGCGGGGAATTCGCGCGCACGGAGAGGTCTCCGCCCATCGCGCGGGCGAACTCGCGCGCGGTGCAGAGTCCTATGCCGAAGCCGCCCTTTCCGGACTCCAGCACGGTCTTCGCGCGGTAGTACCTGTCGAACGCGCGGCGCATCTGCCGCGGAGTCATCCCCTGGCCTTCGTCGACGAACTCCGCCTTCACGAACTTCCCATCGACAAAGAATCTTACGCGCACCGGACCGTACGGCGCGGCATACTTGAGGTCGTTTCCGAGGAGGTTCCACATCATCTGCACCGTCATCGTCTCGTCCGCACGCACCTTGAGCCCCCGACCACTGGGGACAGTCCCCGCTTTTTGAGGGACTGTCCCCGTTTTTTCAGGGACTGTCCCCACGTTTTCGGGGACTGTCCCCGTCACTTCGACCTGAACATCCTCGCCGTCGAAGAGATCGCGGTAGTCTTCACGAAACAGCGCATAAGCCTCATTATAAGCTTTAATAATATCAAATTCGGAGATTTCCGGCTCGCGGCGCTTCCCGCCGAGCCGCATGAAATCCTTGATGTTCTCGACAATCCTGATAAGCCGCTCGTTCAGCGCCTTCGCATCCGCGTCGCTGCGTCCGATTGACATCCTCATGCCCACTAGCGGTGTCGTGAGGTCGTGCGCCGTAGCCGCAAGGAAATCGTCGCGGGCCTTTATGTATTCGACAAAGTATCTTATGCCTATGAACGTCATTCCGCAGAGGACAAAGAGAAAAAGCGGCACTCCAAGCCAGAAAATCCGAAAATAATCATATTCTTTTTCGCTTTTTACAAACTTAGCGACGCAATTCCCCTTGCTCCCCTCATACCAGACAAGCATCATTCCATTGGGGACAGTCCCCACATTTTCGGGGTCTGTCCCCGTATTTTTCCCCGTTTCGCCAGGGACTGTCCCCACATTTTCAGGGACTGTCCCCAGTGTTTTAGGGACTGTCCCCGGTGTTTTGAACTCGCTGCCGGCGGGGACAGTCCCCCAATATCCGGGGCGCAACTTCATGTCTTTTGTCCAAAACTGTCCTTTTCCGCGAATTACGGGAAATCCAGTTTCTGGCGATGTGCGCAGCTCGTCGGCCGACTGACGGTAGACGGACCTTACGCGAAGCTGCTCGTTCTTTACTATGGACGGAACCTGGCTCGCAAGGAAGTAACAGCCCACCCCGACGACAACCAGCGTCGGCAGGCTGAGCACGAAAGCGCTTCGGACTGTCCGCCAGTCGAGCCCTCCGAGCCTCATATCCCCATCAGCTCCCTGGCGCGCGCGAACTGCGCGGAGAGATCAATCTTGCGGCATCCGTCGACATATCCGCCGGCGCGCAGGTTCTCGACGAACCGCCGGAACTTGTGCGGACCCGGATTCAGGTTGTCCAACGCGACGACCTCGGCGGAACCGAAAGTGCACGCCTCGGAAAGCATCCCCGTCGACTCTGCCGTCACATATAGCCGCTTGGCGAGCTTCACGAACGCCGGAATCGGATTGAAATGATCCCTAGAATAGAGAAGCTTGTAGTCCCACGGATATGAATCGACCACCGCCTCAACGTCTGCGGGAGTGCGGCGCGACGTCGTGACGCAAAGCTGCGCGCCCTTGTTCGCGGCGAATATCTCGTCGAGCCGCGCCTTCGTCCATTCCGCAGTCATCGTGGAGCACTTGTTTGGTCCGCCGACGATCACCCCGACGAGGTTGTCCGTCGGACCGGAATGGCGCTCGGAGAACGCCGCGACGCCCTTCTCGTAGAACGCCGCATCGTTCGCCACGAGGTTCGCGAGGATTTCCACGACGTTGGGCCTCTTTGTCGGATTGTCGAACGACGGCGCGAGGATGCAGTCGAACGACGCAAGGTCGTAGCCGCGCGGATACAGCACCACGCCGCACTTCGCTCCGATGCGCCGCGCGAGCGCCTTCGCAGCGTAGAAAGTCCCAGAGCCAGTACCGATGACAGTTTGGTGGTTTGGTGGTTGGGTGGACAACCCATCCAGTCCCTGCAAAAGACCAACGGTCCTTACGCCAAGCCGGTCGAAGAGATAGCTAAGCGCCTTGTGGAACGGCGACTTGAATTTCACGGGCACCAGCTCGAAGTCTAGCCCGAGCGCGCGGGCGAACGCCTTGGACTGGTTTTCATGCCCGGCCTTGCCGTCCGTGAGTATGATTGCCTTGTTCTTCATCTGCAAAACGAACGACGGTTATTCCGAAATGACATCGAGCGCGTCGAGGTCGATAACTCCCTCGTAGACGCGCTTGACGGGGCCGGTGAGGGTGATCTCCCTGAAACCATCGTCGGTCTTCACCCCGCCAACGACGAGCTCGTAGCCGCCGCCGGTCTTGACGCGGACAGGGAAACTGAGTCCGTACGACGCGACGCCGATTACCGCCGCCGCGACGGATCCAGTTCCGCACGCAAACGTCTCCGCCTCCACTCCGCGCTCGTACGTGCGTATCGCCACGCGGTCAGGCGCACGATAGGTTACGAAGTCGACGTTCGTTCCGTCCGGTGCGAACTCGTCGCTCAGGCGGATTCTGCGCCCCTCGCCTTCAACGTCCGCCTTGGCGAGGTTTTCCACGGGCACTATCTTGTGGGGGACGCCGGCGATCACGAAGTCGCCGTCGAGGCCCTTCGGATCGGGCATCGCGATCCTGACGAGGTCCTGGTCGAGAATCTCGGCGTCGACGAATCCCGCCGCCGTCTCGAAGCGCATTACCTTGCCCGCGACAGCGCCGACCTCGCGCGCGAACGCCGCGACGCAGCGCGCGCCGTTTCCGCAGAGGTCCGCCTCCGAGCCGTCCGGATTGAAAAAGCGCATCTTGAAGTCGGCGGTCTCGGACGTCTGGACGAGGATAACGCCCTCGCAGCCGATTCCACCCGGGCGCGTCGCCATCGCCGCGATAAGCCTGTGTTCGCAGGGGAAGCCTCCGTCGCGGTCGTCAACGAGAACGAAGTCGTTCCCGGCGCCATGCATCTTCACGAATCTTATGGGCTTCATCTTCAGTATCCTCCCCCGATTATGGAATTGAGCCATCCGCCGTTCGTCCGCGGACGCGGAAGCTCCGCGCCGCCGCTGAGGCGTATGAGGTCGTACAGGATGTCGAACGCGGAATCGAGCACCACGTCGTCCTTCGCGCGCTCGTTGCGCCTGCGGCGCTTCGAGACCTTCTCCTCGCCATCGGAATCGCCGTCTTCATCGTCGTCATCAAGTTCGCGAAGCTCGCGGTCAGCCGCCATCTGCGCCTTCCTCGTCTCCCGTTCGAGCGAGACGATTTCGCGCTCGCTGATTTCCTGCATGCCGCGGACGTTCTCGAGATGCTTCTGGTAGCGCTCGTCGGTCTCGAGGCGCGACTCGGCGAGGCGCTTGAGTTCCGGGACGTATTTGTTCAGGTTCCAGCAGCGCGCGTAGTCCGCCGGGAGGATCCGGCTGAACGGAAGCGCATTCGGAAGCTTGTCCTCGCCGATGTCCAGCGAGTCGAGGAGCGAAGGCAGTCGGATGTCCGCCTCGACGCCCTCGAGCTGCGTGGACCTTCCGTCGATGCGATAGAACCGCGCCGTCGTTATCTTCATCGAACCATACTGCGACGGACCCATTCCGAACACCGTCTGCACCGTTCCCTTGCCGTGCGTCCTGCCATCGCCCAGCACCACCGCGCGGCCGGTGTCCTGAAGGTGGCCTGCGACGATCTCCGAGGCGGATGCGCTCGCGCGGTCCGTCAGGACTACCATCGGCTTCCTGAAGGCGACGGGATTGCCGTAGGGTATCGGTAGGCTCCCGACGTTGCGCGAGTCCTTGATCTGCACGACGGGGCCGCTCGGCACGAACAGAGCCGAGAGGAGGACTGCCTCGCGGAGCGAGCCGCCGCCGTCTCCGCGCAGGTCAAGGACGAGGCCTTCGACCGCCTGCGCGTTGAACTTCGCAAGGTACTCCGCGACGTCCTTCGCGCAGCTGCGGAAGCCGGGGTCGGACGGACGCTTGTCCATCGTGCCGTAGAAGCCGGGGAGGTAGATGTAGCCGATTTTGCTCTCGAACCCTCCGCGCGAAACCGTCTCAACGCGTCCGGTCGCCGCCTGATCCTCGAGCTTGATCTCGTCGCGGACAAGCTCGATGCGCTTCTTTGTCGCGCCGGAAGAGTCGGAGCGCGGGACGATCTCGAGAGTGACGCGCGTGCCCTTCTTGCCGCGTATCTTCTTGATCGTCTTCTTCATCGGCTTCCACATGACGTCTTCCATCTCGCCGTCCTCCTGCTGGACGCCGACGATCTTGTCGCCCTCCTTGATGCGTCCGTCGCGATCGACCGGTCCGCCGGCCATCACCTCGACGATCTTGAGCGCGCCCTCGTCCATCTGCAGCACCGCGCCGACGCCGCAGAGCGTGAGGTTCATCTCCATGTCGAAGTCCTCCTTCGAGGCTGGGGACATGTAGTCGGAGTGCGGATCGTACGCCATCGCGACGGCCGAGAGGTAGTGCTGCAGCACGGCCTCCTCGTCCGGTTCGGTGAGCACGGTGTAGTACTGGCGGTACTTCTTGAGCAGGCTGTCCGCCGCGTCGACAGTGTTCGTGGACTTGTCCAGCTCCGCGCCCAGGATCTGCACAAGCACCTCGTTCTTCAGCCTCCTGCGCCAGTGTTCGTTAGCCTCCTCGGCGGTCTCGGGCCATGGCGCGTCCTTGCGCTTGATGCGGTATGTCTCGTTCGTCGAGAAGTCCCACTCCGCAGCCGCGAGGTAGTTCGTGACGAAGTCCATGCGCTCCGAGAGCCTCCTGCAGTAGAGGTTGTATACGTCGAAGCCGAACGACGCGTCGCCGGCGTGGATCTCGTCGTCGATTGTCTTCTCCCGGGCGGCGAGCGCGTCGAGGTCGGACTTCAGGAACACCGAGTGGTCGAAGTCGTAGTAGGTGACGAGGTTCGTCCACGCCTTCTGCGATATGTCGTCGTCAAGCTTCTTCTGCAGGACGTGGTACTTCGGCAGCATGTCGCCGAGGCGCTTCGCGATCTTCCCGTAGTAGTCCTGCGGCTCGACGTCGGCGAAGGCCGCTAGGGCCGATGCCGCGAACACGGCTGCAAGCGCCGCCCTGGTTTTCATAGTCTTCATGAGTTGCTCTCCATAAGCGCGATGAGCCGGTCCAGTTCCTCCGGCGGAATCACCACGCGCTCCGTCGCGAAGCTCCTCTCGAGCTCGCATGAATTTATGACGACGGCACCGCCTATCTCGGCGATGTGCTGCCTGAAGTTGTCCGACGCGAACGCAAGCACCGCCGTGACGGCGCCTTTCCATCCCGCGCGCTCGAGCGTCGACTTCACGAGGTTCGCCTCCCTGCGCGCCTGTGAAAGTGGATCGCGGTCGGGGAGCTGTCCGTTCAGCAGGATGTGCCCGTCCTCGACCGTCACCTGTCCACGCCAGTATTTCGTCTCAACGGCAAACACGCCGGCGGGCCCCGCGACGACGTGGTCGACATGCGTCCCGCCCGCGACGAAGTCGTTGAAGACGTGGTAGGCGTTCGGAAGGTTCATAAGGATCCCCGACACGCGCTCCTCCCCGCGCGCGCCCTTGAAGAAGCGCTCTGCGTGCCTGAGCCCCTTCATGAGGCTCCACCCGCAGTACGCAAGCGACGCCGCCAGCAGCGCGACGCCGAACGGAATCTCCCCGAACACGAGCGCCGCAACCGAAAAGCCCGCTGCGAACACGCCGAGGAACAGAGGCCAGAGCCCCGTCACCATTCCTTTCACGCGGGCCCACTCGCCCGCAACTCCATGTATCTTTGCCATATCGTAGTTGAAAGTTGAAAGTTAAAAGTTGAAAGTTGAACGCAACCGACCTACTATCGAATCAACGTCAAGGCCGTAGCGCTTTTCTAGCTCGGCACATGTCCCGTGCGGAACAAACTCGTCCGGCCAGCCGAACTTCACGTCCGCGCCGATCGCCTCGCCGAACCCTCCGGCAACGGCGCCGTTCTCGAGGCTGACGATCTTCATGCCCTTCGCCCTCTGCTCGGCCAGCATCTTGGCGTCGAACGGCTTGAGATAGCGCGCGTGCACCGCCACGCCTCCCACGCGCTCCGCGACCTCGCGCGCCTTTCCGTACCAGTCGCCCGTCGCCCAGATGGCGACGGAGGCGTGATGCGCCTGCGCGGCGGAGCCGATTGCGCCCGGCGTCTGGGGCTGGGGTGCCTTGCCGCGCGGATACCGAATAACCGTCGGGCCGTTGCGCCCTAGCGCCTCGCGCATAAGCGCCTTGAGGTCGTCTGCGTCCCTGGGCTGGCAGATGGTGAGGTTCGGCAGGCACCTGAGCATCGCGAGATCGTAGAGCCCCTGGTGCGTCACTCCGTCCGCACCCACGACGCCCGCACGGTCGACGCAGATGACGACCGGAAGGTTCGCTATCGCGATGTCGTGCATCACCTGGTCCACGGCGCGCTGGAGGAAGGTCGAGTATATCGCGACGACCGGACGCATCCCGCCTGCGGCGAGTCCGCCGGCGAACGCGAGCATATGCCCCTCCGCTATGCCGACGTCGAAGAAGCGTCCGGGGAACTCGCGCGCAAACGGCGCTAGCCCCGTGCCGTCGCGCATCGCGGCGGTTAGCGCCACCACGCGGCTGTCTTCGCGAGCGATTTCGGAAAGCGCCGCGCCGAAGGCCTCGCTCCACGACGGAGCCTTCGCGGCAGGCGGAGCGTCGGTCGGAAGCGCAAGGTCAACGGTGTCCGGCCCGGGCGGATATGCGAACGGCCCTACTCCGTGCCACGCGGTCGGATTCTTCTCCGCGGGGCCGTATCCGCGACCCTTCTTCGTAACGACGTGCAGCAGCACCGGACGGTCCTCCTCCTTCGCGGCGGTAAGCGCCGAGACGAGCGCCGCGAGGTCGTGTCCGTCTACCGGACCGAGATAGTGGAAACCGAACTCCTCGAACCAGACGTTCTTGAGCATCATCGTCTTGAGCCGGTTCTTCACCCAGTGGACGAATCCATAGAGGAACGAGAGCCGCAGCGCGCGCCCCGCCTTCTTCGCGGCGTTCTTGACGCGGTTGTACCTGACGCCCGACGTGAGGCGCCCGAGCGTCCGAGCGAAGCTGCCCGTCGGCTTCGCGATGGACATGTCGTTGTCGTTGAGGACGACTATTATCCTGCGCGTCGCCGCCGCGCAGTTGTTGAGCGCCTCGAAGCTCGTGCCGTTCGCGATGGACGCATCGCCTATGACCGCGACGACGTTCTCGTCCGTCCCCTTCCTGTCGCGCGCGGCGGCAAGCCCCTCCGCGACGGAGAGCGCCACGCCCGCGTGCCCTGCGATCGCGGCGTCCGCCTTCGACTCCTTCGGATTCGGAAAGCCCGATATCCCGCCCATCTTCCGGAGCGTCCCGAAGTCGTCCCACCTGCCCGTCAGAAGCTTCCACGCGTACGCCTGGTGTCCGACGTCCCACACGACGCGGTCGCGCTCCGGATCGAACACCTCCCTGAGCGCCATCGCTATCTCGACCGCCCCGAGCGACGACGCGAGGTGCCCGCCGTTCTTCGAGACGGTCTCGAGTATCTTCTGTCTGACTTCAAGCGCGTTCATTTCGCCTCCGCCTTGCGCTTGAGGACCAGAAGCGTGGTCGCGTTCTGTCCGAACATCTCCTCCTTGGCGAGGAGGTCGTAGTTCTTCTTGAGGATGCTCCAGTATTCAAGCTGCCTCTCGATGTCCACTTCGTCGCACCGCGGCGGAGCAATCGCGAAGGAGTAGCCCGAGAGAGCGGCGACCGGACACGGCGCGGACTCCAGAAGCTCGCGCCAGCGCTCGTCCGAAAGCATGCTGAACGGCCCCATCTCAAGCCCCTCGGGAACCCTGCGCCCCGTCTCGATAGCGAGATAGAGGTCCTGCGTCAGGAGCGTGTCGCCGCCTGGGTCGGCGGACTCAATCTCCCTTGCAACGTCCCTAAGCTGCTCTAGTTCGAACTTTTCCTTCTTGAGTGACCAGAACCTGTCCTGCCCGTTGGTCGTCCACTTCTCGAGCAGCGGACTCCCGAACGCGCACGCCCAAGCGAGCCCGAGGACGAGAAGCGGCTTAAGCCCGTGGCAGGGGGAAGTGGCATCCCCGACGAACGCCAGCGCAGCGAAGACGGCGAGAAGCCCCATCACCGGAACCTGGTAGTCCTCGTACGGAAAAGGCGCGAGCATCTGCACGGCGAAGACGGCAAGAAATCCGACCGCGGCAAGCTTCGCGACGAGAGGCGTTCCCCCGCCTGGCACGGACGCCCCGAAGTCGGTCCTGCGCCTGTTGACCATGAACGCAATCCCCATGCCCAGCACGACGAATAGCGGAACGTACCAACGCACGAGACGCGAGAGCGAGCCAATCGTGAAGACGGGATCAAATCCGCCGCGCGCGGCGTGGTACATCTGCGCCGCGACAAGTCCGGACCTTGCGACAGGGTCGATCAGGAAAGGACCGTACACGACGCAGAGCGCGAGCGCGCCGCCGATCCCGAACCACAGGAAAGACCAGCGCCAGGTGCGGAACGAGAAGAGAAGCCCGAAGCCGACCACGGCAAGGAGAATGCCGAGGCTGATCCTTGTTCCAGACGCAAAGGCGAGCGAAATGCCGGAAGCCACCGCAAAAAGTGCGCCCTTCCATCCGCCGTCCTTCGCGAACGACAGGAGAAAGAATCCGACCGAGACGAAGAGCGCCGCAAGCGAGTATGTCTTCGGAATCGCAACGTAGTACAGGTGGTAGAGGTTGGATCCAAGCAGGAGAAACGCCACAAGCGCCGACGCACTCCGGCGTCCGGGCGCGGCGAGTCGCGCGGCAAGGGCACAGAAGAAAGCAATGCCCGCGGCGCCGAAAAGCATCGTGAGGACGCGCGCTCCGAGAAGCCCCTGGCTTTTCCACACGGACGCGAAGGAAGAGTACAAAATCGGCATAACGGGGGCCTGGGTATAGAAAAAGTCGCGGTACGGCGTCTTCCCCTCGGACACAAGCCGCGCCGCGTAGAGATACCATCCCTCGTCCTGATTGAGCGAGCCCATCCACACCGCCGCAAACGCAAGCACGGCGAAGCCGAAGGCCGCCAAAAACCAATATCGCTTCATTGACAGAAGATTATACCAAAAATACGGCGGCTTTTCACGGGTTCGACCCCATGAGCCGCGCGGCGGAGGCGAGGAGCGCATTTTTCGCCGCGGCGCGGGAGATCGGGCAGGCGGGGAACGCCTCGTTCCCGAGCGACGCGTCGTAGACCGTCCTCCCTCCGACTACAGTCTGCACGACGTCGGACGAATGCATCGAGTGCACAACGAGGTTCGGGAGGTCGTGCGCGGGAAGGAGGTGCAGCCTGTCAAGGCCGACGACGCAGAAGTCCGCCTTCCTGCCGACCGCGATCTCGCCGACGTCGCCGCGTCCAAGCGCCTTCGCGCCGTTCTTCGTCGCCATCTCGATCACGTCCCACGCAGACAGCGCCGTCGGGTCGTTCGCGAGCCCCTTGTGGATGAGGGAGGCCAAGTGCATCTCCTCGAACATGTCGAGGTTGTCGTTCGACGCCGGGCCGTCCGTCCCTAGCGCGACGTTTACGCCGAGCTCCATCGCGCGGACTATGCGCGCGAAGCCGCTGCCGAGCTTCATGTTGCTCGTCGGATTGTGCACAAGCGCCACGTCCCTCTCGGCCATGATCCTGAAGTCGTCGTCGGTGCACCACACGCAGTGCGCGGCGTATCCGCCGCGGTCGAGAAGCCCCGTTTCGGCGAGATACGCAATCGGCGTCTTCCCGTGCCGCGCGATGCACTCCTCGTGCTCGCGCTTCGTCTCGCTTACATGGACATGGAGCCTCCGCCCGAGCTCCCGGTTCGCCGCCGCGAGATCGCGGCAGAAAGGCTCGTCGGTGAGATACTCGGAGTGTATGCAGATGTCGCGGATGGATGACGGATCGCCTGGGCCCTTTGTGAACGATATGCAGTCGGCGAGCCGTCCGGGGACGAAGGAGAGACCGACCCTGCAGACGTTCGAGCGCATGCCCGCTTCGGCGAAGGCGCGTTCAGAGTCCGCCGGGAAGTCATACATGTCGGCGACGGTGGTCGTTCCGCCCGCAAGCATCTCCATCGCGCCCCAGAGCGCTCCGGCATAGATGTCCTCGGGGGTCATCTTCGCCTCTACGGGGAAGATCGCCTCCTCGAGCCAGCGCTTCAGCGGAAGCCCCCCGCCGACGCCGCGCAGCAGCGTCATCGGCGCGTGGCAGTGGCAGTTGACGAGTCCGGGAAGGACGAGACGGTCTGACTCCCCCGGCTCGCGCAGGCTGACGGCGGAAATCGTGTCGCCGTCCGTTTCGACCGTGCCGAAGCCGACCTTGCGGCCCGGCAGAAGCATCCACGCGTTCTCGATCTTCATTGCGCCTCCCGGGACTACTTCTTCTCGAACGCGGACTTGAGCGTCGACTTGCGGTTTTCAATAGCCCGTTCCGTATCCTTGAGCGTGCGCGATATCTCCTCGTTCGCGGGCATCAGCTCGTGGGCCTTCTTGACGTATTCCAGTGCTTTCTCGAGCCTGTTCGTCTTGCGGTAGATGATGGACAGGTTGTTGAGGACCGCAGGCTCCTCGGGACGCTTCGTGAGCGTACGCTCAAGGTACATCTCCGCCTCCTTTAGCTTGTCCTCCATGAGGTAGGCCATGCCCGTGCCGAAGTTTGCCTCGGGATCCTCCGGGTCGATCTGCAGGACCGTGGCGCCGTAGCGCCGCGCCTCGGCGAAGTCTGCGCGCCTGAGCGCGAGCCTTAGCCCCTCGTAGGGCGTCATCTGCATGAACGTGCGCATGCGCTCGTACTCGACGAGCCGCATAAGCTGCTTGACAGTGTCGTTCCACTCGTCCAGTTCGTTTGCGAGATCCTCCTCGTCGCGCATGCGCGCGAAGCGGGAGATGCGCCAGGAGACGGACGACACAGCGCGCCTGAGGGCGGGAGAGACGGACGCGTGCGGAAAGTTCTTGGCGACGAAAAGGATGCGCGCCGCAAGGTTGCGCGCGGCGGATGCGCCGCGCTCGATCTCGGCGTCGTCGAATCCCTTCTCGCGCGCGACGAGTCCGGACTGCGCGGGCAGCGGCTTCCTCGCGCGGCGCCAGAACTCGAAGCCGAGCTGGACGGCCGACTCGTCCATTCCGTTCTTCTTCTCGCCTGCCCACACGCGCAGCAGCACGGGGATGCCGGTCTTGGCCGCGTCGTAGTCGGGCGTGCCCTCCTCGAAGTGGCGCGTGCGGATGAACGTCTCCCACTGCGAGGTGCCGCTCATCATCGCGAGAGGCTTGAGGGCCGAGCCCATCTGGCTGGCGACGAGCTCGAGCCCCGCGTCGAGCCTTCCGTCGGTGAAGATGAACTTCGCGTCCCCGCACTCGCGCACCGTCTCGACGAGCGCGTCGTGCACTATGGCGCGCATCTCGCTTTCGGCGGGGCGGTATATCCGCAAAAGGCACGGGACCATGCCGAGGACTACGGCCGTCAGGACGAGATACCGCATTCCGAAGCTGCGGCTGTCCACAGGACGGAATACGCCTTCGTCGGCGTCGTATTCGTAGAAGCGCTGGCTTCCGAGGGCGAAGCACGAGGCCGAAAGCGCGAGGGTGACCGCGATGGAGAGCGAGAGAATGCACTCGAGGAACTCCGACGAGACCTCGGCGGCGCCGGAGGAGAACGACCAGAGCCTGGCGTAGGGGAACACGCCGCACTGGACAAGCGCCAGGATTCCGGCGAAGAACAGGACGAGCCCGAACTTGAAGCGTATCGGCTCCGTGTCGCGGCAGAGCATCGGGAAAAGGACGAGTGCGCCGACGAGGGGGAGGACGGAGAACGTGATCGCGAGAAGCCATCCAATCGGCGTCGCCGCCTGCTGGACTGCGGAGATGTAGCCTATGGCGTAGTGGATCGACACGTCCATCGGGCCCCACCCGTTGGCGTCAAGCCCGCCGAACATGGCGAACGACCACACGTTGACCGCGGCGACAACGACAAGCCCGGCGACGAAGGAGAAGAACATCCGCCAACGCGGAAGCGTGACGAGCGAGGGGATCTCTCCGTAGACCATCAACCGTCCGTCCATAACGGCGTTGAGCGCGAGACGGTACCCCACATACACAAGCAGAGGCAGCACAAAGCCGAACGTCGACTCCGCCGCGATAGCGCCGGAGATGAACATAAGCGCCACGACGCGCCAGATGCTCGCCTTGCGTATCCAGCGGAAGAAGAGATGAAGCGCGACAAGAAGAGCGACGAACCGGATCGCAGCCGGGGAAAGCGGCGAGACCATGCGCCACATGGCGTCGCCCGCACCGAAGCACACTGTCGCGAGGAGCGAAAAGAGCATCGCAATGCCGTTCCACGGCTTCGCCTCCTTCGTGCGGGACAGAAAGGCAAGCGTCTGACGCATGACCAGATAGACGAGGAACACGCAGAACCCGCCGAGGAGCGAACCCGAAAGCCTGAGCGCGGCCGAGATGTGCGAAGGGCCGACGAGCGAGAGCAGCCCCTTGGCGAAGAGCCGCCACAGCCCGGGGAATATCGCCTGCGGCGGACGCAGCCCCGCCGACACGCACATGTCGCTCCAGAGCGACGGATCAATCCCCCTCGCGGAGAACACGAGGTATACCAGGGTGAACACGACGCCGACCGCTGCCGCGATGGCTATGTCGCGCTTTCCAAGAGCATCACCGTTAAAAGTCTTGCTTTCCATTTTTTGTATCCGTTTCTGTCCGAACTGCATCTGCGCGCCCGGCTTTGGATTAAATTATATCAGATTCAACCTGTACCACGCAACCATCCGCCGTGGAAAAATGAGTCTCGGCGCAGCGGCCTGTGCGCTACGCAATGGCCCTCAGGCAGGCGACGGCCTCCCTGAAGAACGTCTCGGGCGTCGAAGCGCCGGACGTGACGCCGAGCTCCTGCACGCCGGAGAAGTCGAGCGCTTTCACCTCGGATATCGTCCCCGCCCTGAAAGTGCGGCACCTCGCGACCTCGCAGAGGCGCTTCGTGTTCGACGAATTCGCGCTGCCCAGCACAAGGAGCGCGTCGCCACCGAACGCCTTGACCGCGTCCTGCCGCACCTTCGTCGCGTTGCACACCTCGGCCATCGTCTCCACCTCGTGGCGCGCGCGCAGCGAAGCGACAAGCGCGTCGACCTCGTCTGCGTTCATAGTCGTCTGCGAGACGAGACCGAACCTCGGCGGCAGATCTCCCGGAAGCGCCCCCGCCGGGTCTATCACCCGCGCACCGTTGACTTCGCCTACGATGCCGCGCACCTCCGCGTGCGCGGGGTTGCCTATGACCACGACGGGAAGCCCCTTCGCCGCAAACTCGCGCGCGGAGCGGTGGACGCGCTCGACGAACGGACACGTAGCGTCGACGACCTTGAGCCCGCGCTCCACGGCGCGTTCCCTGACGGACGGCGGAACGCCGTGCGCGGAGAAAAGGACCGTTGCGCCAGCAGGAATATCGTCAATCGACTCCACGAACGAGAAGCCACGCTTCTTCAGATCCGCGACGACAAGCTCGTTGTGGACGAGTTCGTGGAGGCAGAACACAGGGCGCGCCGTCGCCGCGACGGCGACGGCTTTTCTCAGCGCGGCAGTGACGCCGGCGCAGAATCCGTGAGGCTCTATTACCGTGACCTTCACCGCTTCCTGCGTCCTGCAAGTGACGGATCGAACGGGACAAACACGAGCTTCAGCGCGGGGGACTTTGGAGACAGGGTGAAGTCGTGTGCCTTCCAGTCCGCGAATAGCGGGTCGGCGAACACGCTGCCCTCGTCCTTGACGCGTCCGCGCCAGTCCGCGAAGGACGTGCCGTTGAACTCCTCCTTGCCGTCGGCGCGCCACCAGAGGTTGCGGCGCCAGTCGATCTTCGCGCGCTCCGACTTCGTGCCGCCGTACTTCACAAAGGCGTCGCCCTTCGACCAGATGACGATGTTGCGCTCGCACGTGAGCGAGCGGTGGTCCTCCGCACGCGTCACCGCGACCTGTCCGCTCGACGAGTCGACGAGGATGTTGTTGCGCACGACGTTGTCGCGTCCGTAGTGCTGGTGGAACGACGCGTCGTCCGTGTCGTACACGAGGTTGTTCTCCAGCGTTATCCCCTCGCTGCCCTCGTCGGTGTAGAGCCCCCATCCGCCGTAGGAGTAGGAATGGACGCCGTGGATGACGTTGTTCGAGACGCACGTACCGAAGCTCATGCCGAGCGTGTAGACACCGCCCATGTCCGCAAGCTCCGACTTGCCGATGTCGTGGATGTGGTTGAAGGCCACCGTGTTGCGCTGCGTCGGGCTCTCGGCGTATCCCCAGGACCAGCCGACCGACACGCCGGTGTAGTAGAGTCCGCAAATCTCGTTGTGGACGACCGAGCAGTCGCTGGCGTTGCCGATGAGGACTCCGACGCCCGCCGGATGGAACCTGCCGCCGTCCTCGATGAGGCAGTCGTCGACGGAGACGCCGGACGTCACCTCCTCGCCCTTCTTCCACCTGTGGAGGCCAATCCTCACGCCGCCCGCGCCGAGGTCGTGCATCTCGCACGAGTACGCGCCGCCGCAGCGGACCTTTTCGCGGAACCAGAGGGCGTAGTTGCCGGTGCGCTCGAAGCGGCAGTTCCTGAACACGACGTTCGTCGAGCGGTCGACAATGACAGCGGCCGAGCTCGCGAACGCGGCCGCCTGGTACGAGAACAGCGTCGTCGGGCCCTTGGCCGCGACCGGGGCCGACATGGCGAACGTGACGTTCTCGAACGTCACGTCGGACGCCCTGTCAACAGCCACGAGGGTCTCGAGCCCCTCGTGCGGAATGAACGCCTCCAGCGTCTCCTCGCCCGGAAGCGGTCGATACAGTATCTCGCCTGCCGCGGCGTCGCAGAACCACTCGCCCGGCGCGTCGAACGCAGAGCGCAGGTTCTCGATGCAGCAGATATCCCCCTTCTCCCACTTGCTCCACTCCGCCATCTTTCCTCCGTCGACGGCGATGCGTCCGTCGGCGTACGACACAATCGGATGCCTCGCGACATCCCACTTCACGTGGAACAGCAGCTGGGCGTACGCAAGCTCCGACGCGGGCACTGCGGCGACCTTCTCCGCAACCTCGGGCGGGAGAGAGAGCGTATGCCGCCAGCCGGTGCGCGACGAGGGACAGGACGTCTCCTCGACGTTAACCGTAGGGTTGAAGTATCCGCTGTCGGGGAGCCTTGCACGCGAGGCGCGGCGTCCGTTGACGAACAGCGTCTCCGTGTAGACGGGCTTCCCGTCGGCGCCGAGCGGAAGCTTCGCCGCCCAGACGCCGCCTCCGCGGTCCTCCCACGGTCCGACCTTCACCGCGCCAGTGATGCGCGTGGTCCCGTCAGGCGCGCCGCGGAACACCTTCCCCGACGAATCTGCTCCGACGAGCATCGTCTCAGTAAGCACGATGTCGCCCGCCGGAAGGCGGACGACATTTGTCCTGCAGCCGGCCGCCGCAAGGGCCGCCGCCGCGATAAAACACAACCTGACCATGTCACTCCCCTTTTTTTGCCTCTTCCCAGAGCGCGTCCATTTCCTCAAGAGTCATCTCCTTGAGGCTGCGTCCGCCCTCCTTCGCCCCGCGCTCGACGGCGCGGAAGCGGCGGGAAAACTTCGAAGTCGTCAGCTCGACGGCGCTTTCGGCGTCCACGCCGAGGTGCCGCGCGAGGTTGCACACGGCGAACACCAGGTCGCCGAGCTCCTCCTTGACGCGGACGGAGTCCGCTGGCTTCGAGCTCTTTCTCGCGGCGATCTCCGCCTTCAGCTCGCCGAGCTCCTCCTCGATCTTGTCCATCGGACCCTTCGCGTCCTTCCAGTCGAAGCCGACGCGCGCCGCCTTCTCCTGCGTGCGCTGCGCCTTGAGAAGCCCCGGGAGCGCCGCCGGAACGCCGTCCAGCGCGGAATGCCGCGCCTCCTTGCGGTGCTCCATCTGCTTTATCTGCTCCCAGTTGCGAAGCACCGTGGCGGAATCCTTCGCGTCGACATCGCCGAAGACATGCGGATGGCGATGGACGAGCTTGTCCGCTATCGCGTTCGCGACGTCGTCGAAGGTGAACCGCCCCTCCTGCTCGGCCATCACGGACTGGAACATCACCTGCAGAAGGACGTCGCCGAGCTCTTCAACGTAGTTCGCCTTGTCGTCCGGACGATCCATCGCGGCGAGGAGCTCGTGAGTCTCCTCCAGCACGCACGGCTTGAGGGATTCGAGGGTCTGCTCCCTGTCCCACGGACAGCCCTTCTCGGGGTCCCTGAGACGGGTCATTATCTCGTGGAGACGCTCTATGCCTGTCATCACACCCTCAGTATCTCGAGGACGGACTTCGCCGTGGACGCGTTAAGTTCCGTTACCACCTCGTCCGCGCCACCGAAGTCCTGGTAGGCGACGTGCGGACTCGTGACGGCGACAGATCCCATTCCCGCAACAAGAGCCGACTTGACGCCGAACCCCGAGCCTGTCACCGCGATCGTGGAGAAGTTGCGAAGCTTGTTCATCGCGCAGGCGCGCCGCCAAGCGTCCCACTTCACGCTGCCGTACGTGGCGCTCGTCTCCTGGTGCAGGACGACGTTCTCGCCGAGCAGCCCCTCGAACGCGGGGCGGACCTTCTCGATGTCCGCGCGCGTGGAGATGACGACCTTGACGCCCTTCGCCGCAAGCGTCTGCACGAACTTGCGGAACGCAGGCGTGACAGACTTCGGCACGGCCTCGAGAAGCGCCGCGCCAAACGCCGCCGCCAGGTCCTTCGCGGCCTTTGCGGCGAGCTTCTTCGTCTTCACCACCGCAAAGTACTCAGCAAGTCCGCCCTGGTAGTTGCCGCCGGCAAGATGCTGCGCCTCGATACGCTCGTCGAACGGGATCTTGTCGAGCCCCTCGAGAAACTTTTTCGTTACGTCGAAAAGAAGCCCCGCGCCATCCATGGCGGCGAAGTCGAACTCGACGATCACGCCCTTCTTAACGATCTCAGCCATATCACTCCCTTTTTGCTGTCCGTTGCAGTCGGCGCCGCGCCGCTTACTTGGCGGTGCGCTTCTTGCGCGGGTTGGGCTGTCCGATCTCGGACAGCATTTTGCGGAACGAGCCCTTGCGGACGTTGAAGGGCTTGCCGCCCTTGATGCGCGGGAACTCGCACGCGCGGATCTTCGCGCCCTGGTCCTCATCTGGTCCGACGACGCCGGACTCGCCGTTCAGCGCGCACTCGACAGCGCAGCGCGCGCACTTCTCGATGAGCTTGAGGTCCTTCTTGTTCGGCGCCGCCGCACGGGCGAAGTAGCCGGACTTGAACACCTGCACCTTCTCCGCCTTGAGCATCTCGCCGAAGCGCTTGCCGACGTACTGCCCGACGTTGACCTTGTCCAATCTCGGGTGCCCGAACGCATCGCGCGGCACCTGCTCGCCCCGGTGCTCCATCTCCTTGATGATGTCCGCGACGCCTGCGCCTTCGGACACGAAGATGTTGACCGAGTCCCACTTGTCCATGATCTTGAGAAGGCGCTCGCCCTCCGCCTTGAAGTCGATCTTCGACTCCGGCACGTAGACCGCGTGCACGTCCTGGCGCTCAGGCGTCAGCATGAACTCCGGCACGAACTTCGCGCGGCGGAGCATCTTGCGGTAGCACTGCGCCGTCTTGTACGTGAGCCATCCGCAGTTGCGGCCCATGACCTCGTGGATCGTGAGCGCGCGCGGGTTGGCGCTGTTCTCCTTGACGACGTTCATGAAGAACCTCGCGCCCTCCTCGGCAGCGGTCCACGCGCCGAGCGACTGCTTGATCGGATAGACGTCGTTGTCGATCGTCTTCGGAAGGCCGACGACGATGAGCGGATAGTTGTTCTTCGCGAGGTAGGCCGCGAGATCGGCCGCCGTCGTGTTCGTGTCGTCTCCGCCGATCGTGTGGAGAACGTCCACTCCGTCCTTGACGAGCTGGTCAGCGGCAACCTTCAGCGGATCCTCCCCCTCCTTGACGAGACCGCGCTTCACGCAGTCCTTCACGTTCGTGAGCTTGACGCGGCTGTTGCCGATAGGCGAGCCGCCGTGCTTCGTGAGGATGAGCGCGCTCTTGCGAACCGCGGGCGTCACCGGAATCGACTCGCCCTTGAGTAGCCCCATGTAGCCGTTGACATATCCGATCATTTCGACGTTCGGGGCCTTCTTGTTGTACTCGTCAATCAGGAATCCGATGGAGGAGCTGAGGCACGGGGCGAGGCCGCCCGCCGTCAGGAACGCGACTTTCTTCACTTCTTTCGACATTTTGTCTTTTTCCCTTGGTGTGGTTTAAGTTGTGGTTTAAAGGTTCAAAGGTTCAAGGATTGAGTCCGCAGGCTTTTCAAACCTTGAGCTTTTTCATCACGTTCGCCATCTCGATGGCGCTCTGCATGGCGGAGAAGCCCTTGTTGCCCTGCTTCGTCCCGCAGCGCTCGACGGCCTGCTCGAGGTTCTCCGCGGCGACTACGCCGTCAAGCACGGGAACCCCCGTCGCGATCGAAATCTCGCTGAACGCCTTCGCCGTCGCCTGGTTGATGAGGTCGGCATGCGCCGTCGCGCCCTGCACCACCGCGCCGAGGCAGACGACCGCGTCGTACTTCTTCGCCGCGAGCTTCGCGGCCGCGAGCGGAAGCTCGTACGCACCGGGAACCCTCACAAGCACGATGTCCTTCTCTGCGCCGCCCATGCGCAGAAACGCGTCCTCCGCGCCCTTCACGAGCTGCTCCGTCAAAAAGCTGTTGAATCTGCTTACGACGACAGCAATCTTCAGGCCTGCCGCCGAGAGGTCTCCCGTTATTTCTTTCATTTTTCCATCTGTCCCTTTTTTGCAAAAGATGCGGAAATTTTATCAAATATGGCTTCGGTTGTCAAAGCGACGACCTGTGGGTCGGGAATCTTGGCCCCGTTGCGTTGGATCTATGCTCAGCAAGCAAGGTCGGCGAGGATTTCGCGGAGCTTCTGCTTAGCGCGGAAGATGCGAACCTTGACGAGACTCTCGGAAACGCCCGTCTGGCGGGCTATCTCGCGGATGGGAAGCTCGGCGATCTGGTAGAGCGTGTACGCGTCGCGAAGGACCGGGGGAAGCTTCGCGAAGGCGGCCGAGAGGCGGCGGCGCAGGTATTCGGCGTCGGACGGGGAGTTTGCGGGACCAGTCGAGCCGCCATCCTCGTCCCTCACCTCCTCCACGAATGTGATGCGCGAGTCGTCGCGCGCGAGGTTCTTTCGCAGGTTGCGGGCGATGGTGAACGCGAGACCAGACACGTTCGAGTCGTCTCCGCGAAGGTCGTCTCGCATCTTCCATATCTTGAGAAAGGTGCTCTGCACGAGGTCGCATGCCTCGTGATAGCTGCTGCCCGTCGAGACAAGCCAGTTCGTCAGCTTCGGCGCTATCGTCTTGTATATTTCCTCGATGTTCATGGGGAGGAGGTTTGCTGGTTGTTAAGATGTTGATTGTCGGGGAGCTCGTCAAGCGTGACGGAATCAAGTTCCGCCTCCTCTTTCCTGGCGTCCTGAAGCTGCTTCGCCCACTTCAGGACCTCCGCGACGGGCTCAAGAAAATCCTCTGGCACGAAGTCCTCGACCCTGCCCTTCGCATAGAGCGAACGGGCGAGCGGGACGTCCTCGATGATCGGTATGCCAAGCGAAAGCGCCTCTTCGCGGATGATCTTCGCGATCCTGTCCGCGCCCATGACGCAGATGCGCGGAAGCGGCGCCTCCTCCGCCGCGTAGCGGATCCCGACCGAGATGTGCGTCGGGTTCGTGACGACGACGTTCGCCTTCGAGACCGACCGCCGCGGGTCGGGTCCGTTGAGGATCTCGTCGCGGAACTGGCGCTGCGCCTGCTTCACCTCCTGCGAGCCCTCCATCTCCTTGTACTCGCGCTTGACCTCGTCCTTCGTCATCATCATCTGCTTCGTGAAGTTGCGGCCCTGGAAGATTCGGTCTACCACGGCGATCACGATGTATCCGAACGCGGTGTAGACGGCGAGGCGCTTGAGCATGAGCTTGAGGCACGGGAAGATGTCGTCGATCGTACCGTAGCACATCGTGAGGAGCTCCGGCACGCTCGCCCAGATTATCTTGTAGAGGAGGTAGCCGAGGAAGCAGACCTTCGCGATGTTCTTGAGGAACTCGAATAGGTTCTTCATCGAGAATATCTTCTTCGCGCCCTCGACGGGGTTGAGCTTCTCGAGCTTGGGGATGATCGGCTCGAAGGTGAAGAGGAAGCCGATCTGCGCCGTGTTGGCTATGATGCCGATTATGGCCGCGACCACCACGAAGATGAAGGAATGCTTGCAGATGACGATGGCCGCCATGCCCATCGCCGGACGCGTCGCCGCAAACGGATCACCCTCGAGCCGCTGCCCGACGTAGGAGAGGAGCATAGTCCCGTCGTCCACCAGCGCGACGCCCATCCACCCGAGAAGCGCGAAGAGCACGACGAGTATAGCCGTCGAGACGATGTCCTTCGACGTGCACACCTGTCCCTTCTGCCGCGCGTCGCGCAGCTTCTTCTGGGTAGGCATCTCTGTCTTCTCTCCTGACGACTCAGCCACTCAGCAGCCTCCTCACGGGTCCCAGGATCGCGCCTTCCTTCGTGTACATCAGCATGTCCATGATGAACGGCAGGTAGACTATCAGCATCGCGACGCCAAGCGCGGACTTCACCGGCATCGACAGGAAGAACACGTTCAGCTGCGGGGCCGTGCGGTTGACGAGTCCGAGCCCCAGCGTCGCGAGGAACATCACGATGATGACCGGCGCAGAGATGACGACCGTCGTCTTGAGCATCCCGTCGAGAGCGCCGAGAACCTGCACCGGCGCGTCGGGCGCGAAGCTGATCGCCTCTCCGAAGACCGGCCATATCGAGTAGCTCTTGTAGAGCGCCCCGAGGAAGATGAGCACAGCCCCCGAGGTGAAGAAGATCGTAGAGACGACCTGCGTGAAGAAGATGCCGGTCGTGGAGACCTGAGCGCCGGAGAGCGGCGAGTACACCTCGCCCATCGTCGCTCCGCGCTGGTTGTCGATGAAGTTGCCGACGTTCTCCGCAACCCAGAACGGAATCGCCGCGAAGAACCCGATGAGGAACCCGATGATCGCCTCCTTGAACGCAAGGAGCGCGAACATCCATACGTTCGGCTCGCCCGGAGGCATCCCCGCGTGTACGTACGGAATCGCCAGGCACGAGAACCCCAGTACAGCCGCCCTGCGCGCGACGCCCGGTATCATCGAATCCGTCAGCGCCGGACAGATGGCGAACGCCCCGCCGATCCTCGCCATCGCGAGGACCGCGGCAAGTATCCATCTATGGAATTCGACGTATGGCATTTACCTCAAAAGCGCGAAGTGGGAGAAGATGTCCTGCGTGTAGAGGAGGAGCGAGGAGCCCATCCAAGACGCGCAGATGAGAAGAGTGAGCGATATCGCGATCAGCTTGACCGCGAAGCCGAGCGTCTGCTCCTGTATCTGGGTGAGCGCCTGCAGGAGCGAGACGAGTATGCCGATCACCGTCGCCACCGCAATCGGGATCAGCGACAGCTGCAGCACCAGTATGAGGCACATCTTGGCATAGTCGAGTATCTGAGCCTGACTCATATCATTCGCCTCTCTAACCTTTCAACCTTTCACCTTTCAACCTTCAACCTTTCAACTTCATACAGCGTATCCCCTCACGAGACCCTGGATGAGCAGCGTCCATCCGTTGACCATCACGAAGAGGAGCAGCTTGAACGGAAGCGATATCGTCACCGGCGAGACCATCATCATGCCCATCGCAAGAAGGATGTTCGACACGATGATGTCGATCGCTATGAACGGCAGGTAGACGAGGAAGCCGATCTGGAACGACTTGGTGAGTTCCGATACGCAGAACGACGGAAGCAGTATGTAGAAGCTCTCCGGATCCACCGTCGCCGGCTCGCCGTCCTTTCCCCAGAGCGTCTCGGCAGTGCTGATGAAGAACGCGCGCTCGCGCGCGGAGGTGTGCTCGGACAGGAACTTGCGGAACGGCTCGGCGGCCTTCGCCGCTATGTCGGACTCGAACACAACTGCCGAGGCATCCTGTCCGCCCGCCGCAGGCTGCGCACCGGCGGCAGGCTGGGGCGCCTGCTGCGCGGAGACGAACTTAGCGCGCTCCGCCGTGACGATGTCCCACGACTCGGACGCGACAGGCGCCATGATGTAGAACGTGAGGATCATCGCTAGCGCGTTGACGACCATGTTCGGGGGGATCGACTGTATGCCGAGCGCGTTGCGGATGAGCGACATCACGACGACGATCTTGAGGTAGGAAGTCGCCACCATCGCCACGAACGGCAGGAGCGAAAGCCCTACGAACAGAACTATCAGCGAAAGTGAATCTGTTTGAAACATGGCTTTATCCCTCCACTATGAAGGCAAGGTGGTCGGCAAGCTTGTCGAGCCTGCCGGACGCGACGAGGCGTCCGTCCTTCACGAGCTTGAGCTGCGCGCCCTGCTCGGCGGACGGAAGCGACAGCGGATTCTCGACCGCGTCGAACGCCTCTCCGAGCGAGACCGCCCTGCCCTCCGCAGCACGCACGTGCACAAGAGCGTCCTTCTCCACCGGCGCGACGCCGTTCGTGTCCACCACGAAGCGTCCGTCGACGACGAGCTTCGGCGGAACCGTGCCGACCTCCTGCACAAGCACCGCATCGCCCGGCGCAAGCGTCGCGAGATCCGCATCGGCCGCCGCGAAGGCCGCGTACTCGCACTCCGCCGGAAGCGTCTGCGAGCGTATCGACTCGTGGGAAAGGTCGAGGTTGCGGAGCGTCCCGAGAACCGAGACGACCGCGTTGCTGCGCGTCAGGGAAAACACAATCGCAGGATCGGTGGAGGTCTGGAGGGCTAGAAAGCTGGAGGGTCGGAGGGTTGGAGGGTTGGAGGTTTGGTCCTTTTCCAAACTTCCAAACTTCGAAACTTCCAAACATCCGATTAGCCTCATCTGCTTGCGCACCGCGTTCTCCAGCATCTGGAAGAGCGGACCGCACTCCTTCTCGACGAGCGCGACGAGAATCGGCTCGGGCAGTTCGGAACGGCTGTCCCATATCTTGTCAAGCTCCGGGAAGCGCGGCGAACGAGCGATGAAAAGCTCGTGCGGCTCCCCGCCGAACTCTACCGAGAGCGCGAGCAATTCCGATTCCGCCGGCTCGACCTGCGCGTGGCGCAGCTCGGACGTTTCGTCTCCGATCCGGCACGGCATCATGAACGCCGGCGAGTCGAGGATCGCCGACGGCGATGCCTTCGCCCACTGCGGAAGCGAAGATATGATCTCAAGCGATTTCATCAGATTTCCCTTTCTTCGAGGTCGCGAGAACGACCGCGACGTGGTGGAACGCCGGAGCGTGCGCCGCAAGCGCCGCCTCGAGGCGCGGCAGCGCTGCGGAGGCGAGATGCGCGGCGTCGGGCGTCGCCGGCGCGACGACGACGGTGAGCTCTCCGCCCTTAGCGGAAAGGCTGACGGTCGATCCGTCGAGCACCGTCGGACGAAGCGTGATGCGTATCTCCCCTTCGCCCTGCGCAAGCGCCGGCGTCACGGATATCCGGTCCACAACCGTCTCGACTATCTCGTTCACCGTCTCGACGATCGCCTCGGTGCGCGCCGAGGTCGCGGAGGCCGCGAGCTCCGAGGGTCGCGCCACCATGCCGGCGTCTATCGGCGGCGGAGCGACGAGCGGACTGTGCACAAGCGGAGTCTCCGTTCCGCGCGCGTCATCTTCCATCGCGGCGGCAAAGCGCGTCGCGGCCGCGCGAGGAATCGGCAGCGGAGCGAGTCCGGCGGACGATAGTATCTGGACCTTGACCGGCGGATTTCCGCGCAGCTCGATTGTTGTCGCCTCGATTCGCATATCGACGACTTCCTTTGGAATGGACCGCTCTTCGGCGACGCGCGGCACATCCGCCGCGGGAGTCGGGCGCGAGTCGGCAGTTGGGAGCGAGACTTCAGACGCGAGACGAGAGTCTTGCGACGTTGGACGCGAGACATGAGGCTCGTCTGTCGTCTCGCGGCGCTCGACAACAACCTCTGTGGCGCGAGGGGCGAGAGGGTCGGGAGTGACGTGAGAAACCGACTTCTCGGCGACAACATTCGGCGCCTCAACAGCGACTGGCGCTTCGGCAACACGCGGCGTTTCTACGATGGCCGGCGTCTCAATGGCACGCGGCGTTTCGGCAGCACGCGGCGCTTCGACGATGGCCGGTGTTTCGCGCGGCACATCTGCCGCGTGAGTCGGGAGCGAGCCGGGAATTGGGCGCTCGACGGCAACCTCTGCGACGCGAGGGGCGAGAGGGTCGGGAGTGACGTGAGAAGCCGGCTTCTCGGCGACGACACTCGGCGGATCGGCAGC
>JAEEOY010000145.1 GCA_016284515.1 Kiritimatiellia bacterium
AGCTGCTTGAAGCGGTTCTCGCCGAGTTCCTTCGAGACGGCGTTCTTCGCGAACGAGACCGTGTCGGACTTGTCGGCCGAGTCGAGCTTCACCTTGCCGGTCGTCGGGTTGTACGTCCAGAGCGGGAAGTGGACGGACTCCACCGCCGCCTTCTGGTGCGCAGGACCCGTCTTCGTGAGGAGACCCTGCTCGATGCAGTGCGCGTACGCGATGATGATCGCCGGGCCGTTGTAGTTCTCGGCCTCGTTGAACGCCTTCACCGTCGCCGCCGGGTTGGTGCCCATCGACACGTACGCGACGTAGACGTTCTTGTACTGCATCTGCATGAGGCCGAGGTTCTTCTTGGCCTGCACCTTGCCGGACGCCGCGAACTTCGCGATCGCGCCGGTAGGCGTCGCCTTGGAGGCCTGCCCGCCCGTGTTGGAGTACACCTCGGTGTCCATGACGAGGATCTTGATGTTCTTGCCCGAGGCAAGGACGTGGTCAAGCCCGCCGTAGCCGATGTCGTACGCCCATCCGTCGCCGCCGAGCACCCACACGGACTTGCGGACGAGGTTGTCCGCCACCGCGAGGAGCTGAGCGCAGATCGGGCAGCCGTTGGCCTTGCCGGCCTCGCAGCCCTTCTTGAGGTCCTTGACGAGCGCGCGCATCTGCTCGACGCCCTGGCCCTTCTCGTCGTACTGGTCGACGGCCTTGATCTTCTCGCAGAGCGCCTTCATCTCCGCCGGCGTCTTCTCGTGCGCGATGACCTTGTCGACGAGTTCCATGGCGAAGCCGTGGAGCTTGTCGGCGGAAACGCGCATGCCGAGGCCGAACTGGGCGTTGTCCTCGAAGAGCGAGTTCGACCACGCCGGACCACGTCCGTCAGCGCGCTGGCAGTACGGAGTCGTCGGCAGGTTGCCGCCGTAGATCGACGAGCAGCCCGTCGCGTTAGCGATGAGGAGCCTGTCGCCGCAGATCTGGGTGAGGAGCTTGACGTAGGGCGTCTCGCCGCAGCCCGCGCATGCGCCGGAGAACTCGAAGAGCGGCCTCTTGAGCTGGCTGTCGAGGAGCATCTTCGTGTTGAGCTTCATGGGGTCGACCTCGGGGAGGTCGAGGAAGAACTTCCAGTTCTCGGCCTCGGTCTTGCGGAGCGGGATCTGCTCGACCATCTTGAGCGCGCCCTTTGCCTTCATCGGGCACTGGACGACGCAGAGCTCGCAGCCCATGCAGTCTTCGGGGGCGACCTGGATCGTCACCTTCTCGCCGAACTTCGAGGTGAGCTTGCCGGCGTCGACAGACTTGAACGTCGCAGGCGCCTTGGCGAGCTCGGCCGCGGGATAGACCTTCATGCGGATAGCGGCGTGCGAGCAGATCGCAAGGCAGTTTCCGCACTGGATGCAGGCCGCGGGATCCCACTGCGGGATGAACGCCGCGACGTTGCGCTTCTCCCACTGCGTCGTGGCGGTAGGCCACGTGCCGTCGACGGGAAGCTCGCTGACCTTGAGCGTGTCGCCCTTCTGCGCGATCATCTTCGCGGAGACGTTCTTGACGAACTCGGGAGCGTCCGCCGGAACCGCCGCAGGCATCTTGAGCTTGCCCGCAGGAGCCGCGGGATACTTGACCTCCTCGATCGCCGCGCTCGCCGCCTCGATGCACTTCCAGTTCATCTCGACGACTTCCTGGCCCTTCTTGGAGTAGGCCTTCTCGGCGTAGTCCTTGAGAACCTGGATCGGGTCGAGCACCGTGCCGTCCGCCTTCTTGAGCGTGATGCCCGAGAGCTTGAAGAACGCGGTCTGGAGGACGGTGTTCGTGCGCGTGCCCATTCCGTTCTCGCGGGCGATCTTCGCCGCGTCGATCACGTAGAACTTGAGCTTCTTGTCGATGATCGCCTGCTCGACCTCGTCGGGCATGTGGTCCCAGACCTCAGCCGCCGTGTAGGGCGACGCGAGCAGGAACACCGAACCCGGCTTCGCCGCCTTGAGCATGTCGTACTTCTCGAGGTACGGGAAGCAGTGGCACGCCGTGAAGTCGGCCGAGTTGATGAAGTAGGGCGAGCGGATCATGTCGCTGCCGAAGCGGAGGTGCGAGATCGTGACGCCGCCGGACTTCTTGGAGTCGTACTCGAAGTAGCCCTGCGCGTAGTTCTCGGTGTAGTTGCCGATGATCTTGATGGAGTTCTTGTTCGCGCCGACCGTGCCGTCCGCGCCGAGACCCCAGAACATGCACTCCTTGCGGTCGCCCTTCGGGACGACGAACCCGGCGTCGCCGAGGATGTAGCGGTTCGTGATGTCATCGACGATGCCGACCACGAAGCCGTCCATCGGCTTCTCCGCCGCCATGTTCGCGTATATGTTCGCGCACATCTGCGGAGTGAAGTCCTTC
>JAEEOY010000146.1 GCA_016284515.1 Kiritimatiellia bacterium
TCCCGCTCTGGACGTACAACCCGACGACCGGCAAGGTGAAGCTCGACTCGGCCGACAAGTCCGACACGGTCTCGTTCGCGAAGAACGCCGTCTCGAAGGAACTCGGCGAGAACCGCTTCAAGCAGCTCGTCAAGGAGACGCGGCATCCTGCCGCGTCGCAGTCAGGGAGTGACGCGGCTGGAAGCCGCGTCTCCATTATTTTGTCATGAGGGAAAACGGCTGTCCGGGGGGCTACTGCAGAAACGGATTCGACTTCAGCTCGCGAG
The DNA here is from genome assembly GCA_016284515.1 of Kiritimatiellia bacterium. Lineage (GTDB taxonomy): Bacteria > Verrucomicrobiota > Kiritimatiellia > RFP12 > UBA1067 > UBA1067. The sequence goes on from JAEEOY010000146.1 coordinate 267, forward strand.
CAATCGTGGTCTCGCAGCCATGCCCCGGGACTACAACTGTCTCCGGAGAGAGGACCTTCAGCTTCTCCAGCGACTCCTTCAGGACCGGCATGCTTCCGCCCGGGAAGTCGGTGCGTCCGACAGAGCAGCAGAAGAGCGTGTCGCCCGAGAACAACGTGCCGGACTGTCCGTCGGCAAAGAGGTAGCAGACGCCGCCCGGGGTGTGTCCGGGCGTCTCGATGACTTCGACCGGCGCCTGCCAGCCGATGGAGGCGAGGAATTCCTTGAGGGACTTCGCGTCTCGGACGTCCTTAAGCTCTCCGACCGGAGGGTAGTCCGGCGGGAACTGGTTGAACGGGTGCGACACTATCTTTGCATCCTCCTCGCTGATGAACACTGGAAGGCCGGGAAACCTGCGCTGAAGGTCCGGAACTGCGCTGATGTGGTCGAAGTGCGCGTGCGTTAGGAGTATCGCCGCGGGCTTGAGCTCGAGCTTGGCGAGTTTTGCCACGACGAGCGTCGCCTCCGCGCCCGGGTCGACGACAAGCGCCGTCCCGTTTTCGAATATGATGGAACAGTTGACCTCGAATGTTCCCACCGAAAATGTAGTGCGTTCCATTTGTTACTCTCCTTGCTTGCTGGATTCCGTATTTCTGACATTATATCAAATCTTGATTCGTAAGTGCCTTTCCCTTCGCAAAATGGTATAATCTGCAACATGAAAAATCCACTCATAGCATTTTGTCTCCTTTCCGCAGCAACCTCGGCCGGACTTCTCCGTGCCGCCGAGGTGTTTACCGTTGTTGCAGAAGGCTCTGCGGCGCCGGTGTATCTTCCGTCAACCACCGAGACCGAGCGCTTTGTGGCGATGGACGACGCGCAGGCGCGCGAGATGCAGCGCGCGCGGTTTCCGAAGGCCACGGACGCGGAGCTCGACGACATCGTCGCGCGCTACCGCGAGTGGCGCAAGTGGGAGGCCTCGCGCGCCGGCGACGACGAGAGGCTCGCGGCGGAGGAGCTGCGCGACTATCTCGGGAAGATCGCAGGCGCCGCGCCGGCCGTGACGAACGCGGCCGCGCTTCCTCCGGCGCCGGCGGTGTGCCTCGGCTCGGAGTTCGCGCGCGCGGCCGGACTCGGCGCGGAGCTCGATGCGCTGGAGCCGGACGGATTCCTCGTCGCAGTGAAGGACGGACGACTCCATCTCGCCGGAAGGCGCGCGCGCGGGACGCTCTACGCCGTCTACGGATTTCTCGAGGGGCTTGGCGTCAGGTGGTTCATGCCCGGGAAGGACGGCGAGTTCATCCCGAAGCTCGACAAGGTCGTCGCCGAGGGGACGCGCAGCGAGAACCCCACGCACCGAGTCCGCTACTGGTGGTGCACCTACGGCAACGGCGCGGAGTATCCGCGCTGGACGCTGCGCAACAAGGGCAACTTCATTCGCGCGCTCGGCGACCCCGAGATCGCGCAGGGGCACCACCTGGCGTCCGGAATCCAGTCCGCCCCGAACCAGAGCCCGGACTACTACGCGATGAAGGACGGACAGCCCAACGGAATGATCCCGAACATGTCGAATCCGAAGGTATGGGACATCTACGCCGACTTCTACAAGCGCGAGCTGAAGGGCAATCCGTTCGGACAGTACGCGTCGATCTCCGCGGAGGACGCGCTGATGAACGACGAGCGTCCCGAGAGCCGGCTTCTCGAGTCCAACGAGTTCGATCCGTTCATGGGCTCCTTCTCCGCGACGGACCGCCTCTGGTTCTTCCACCGCCGCTACATTGACAAGGTCCTCGAGGAGCTGCCCGGACGCAGGTTCGGCGTCCTCGTCTACTCCAACAACCTCACTCCCCCGCGCATCGAGACGGTCCATCCCGCGATGGCGCTCGTGTTGGCTCCGCTCGGCATCTCCCCGCTCTTCCCGGTGGGCGATCCGCGCAGCAGGGACAACGTCGCCTACAAGGGCTGGCTAGAGTCGTGGCTTGGACAGGCCCAGGCCGTCGGCGCGGAGAGCTACTACTACGACTACGAGCCGCTCGGCTTTTCCTGGAACAAGGCGATGATATGTCCGCGCTGGTCCATCATCGGACAGAACTACCGCTACTTCCACCAGCTTGGGCTCACCGGGCATACGACGCAGGGCTGGGACGACTGGGGCTCCTGCGCGCTCGACCACTGGGTGATGATCCGCATGTACTGGAACGCCGAGCAGGACTGGCGCGACATAGTCGCCGACTACTGCAATCGCCGCTACCTGGAGGCGGGCGAGGCGATGCGCGCCTACTACGCCGTCTACGAGAGGCGCATGGCGGAGATTCCGGAGCTGTGCGGAAACGAAATCTGGGGCGACCACCTCGTCCTGACACCCGAGGTGCGCGCCACCGCGCGCGCCGAGCTTGCGAAGGCGGAGTCCGCCGCGAATAGCGAGTTCGCGAAGCGCCAGGTCGCGATCGCGCGCGAGCTTCAGGACTCGACGGACTTCTTCTGCGACGGAATCGAGCTTGCCCGCGAAACGGGCGATTTCGCGGCCGCGGCGCAGCTCTTCGAGAAGTCGTTCGCGATCATCGAGAAGTCGCACGAGAGGTACTCGCACGCGATGAACCCGCGCGCAGGAAAGGCCGGCGACATCATCTACGAGCCGGGCGGATGGTACAACAAGTACCTCGCGTGGGACAAGCGCATCAAGTCCGCCGCCGTCTCGCTGCGCCTGCCGCGCATGTGGAAGACGTGCCTCGACACGGACAACCTGGCCTCGACGCGCGACAGGCTGCATCTGCCGGAGACGGACGCCTCGGCTCTCGACGACTGGGACATCACGGTGGTGCCAGACGTCAAGTACCAGACGCAGAAGCAGGTCTCGGCGGTCTTCATGCGCGTGGAATGCGACGTACCTGGCGCGTTTGAGGGGAAGGGCGTGAAACTCTACTTCCCGAGCCTCATCGCCCGTGCGCTCCAGATCTGGGTGAACGGCGTCCCCGTGAAGTTCGACCACGGCAACTACACGGACACGGTCTGGCGCGGGCCCTCGTACTTCTGGTTCGACTACAACCACCAGCACGAGTACGACCTCGGCGATCTCGTCCGTCCGGGCGAGCGCAACACGATAGCGATCCGCATCTTCAAGAGCTTCGACCACGCCGGAAGCTACGACCGCGTGTTCCTGCTCGGCGATGCGAAATGATGCGGGGCGGCCTTCGGTCCGCATCGCATGAAGGCACACGGCGGCGGGGATATTTGGTATAATATTCTGCTATGAATGGATATACGTGTGTTGTCTGCATAAAGCAGGTTCCGGATACGAAGAAGGTGACGGGCCAGGCCATGAAGGCCGACGGCACGATCAACCGTGCCGCGCTGCCTGCGATCTTCAACCCCGAGGACAAGAACGCCCTCGAAGCGGCGCTGTCCGTGAAGGAGCGCTACGGCGGCAAGGTGATCGCGATCACGATGGGCCTCCCGGCGGCGAAGGCGATACTCCGCGAGGCGCTCGCGTGCGGAGCTGACGAGGCGGTTCTCGTGACCGACCGCAAGGCGGCCGGCTCGGACACCCTCGCGACGAGCTACATCCTCTCCCAGGCAGTGAAGAAGTTCAACCCCGACCTCGTCTTCTGCGGACGCCAGGCCATCGACGGCGACACCGCGCAGACGGGTCCGCAGATCGGCGAGAAGCTCGACTGCGCCGTCGTGACATACCTCGAGAAGCTCGAGCTCGACGGGAACGTCGCGGTCGCGACGCGCGACATCGGGACCGGCGTCGAGACGTGCCGCGCCAAGCTCCCCGCGCTCTTCACGGTGACGGAGAAGTTCGGTGACCTGCGGCCCTACCAGATGCGCCGCGTCATGAAGTACAAGAACGCGGAGCCGACGGTACTCGACTGCGCGGCGATCGGATGCGAAGACGACCGCTGCGGATTCGCCGGGTCGCCGACGAGCGTCAACAAGATCGAGTCCGTCGTCCTCGCTGGCGGCGAGTTCAAGGAGGTCGCCGCGACCGACGAGGGCATCGCGGAGCTCGTGAAGGGGCTCGTTAAGGACCATACGATTGGGTAAAGGAATCCTATGAAAAACACAAACGGCGAAGTCTGGGTATTTGCGGAGCAGGAGGAGGGGAAGCTCTCCGACGTTCCGTTCGAACTTCTCGGCAAGGCGCGCGAGCTTGCTACTAAGCTCGGCGTAAAGGTTGGCGCGGTGCTGATGGGCGAGGGCGTTGAGCCCCTCGCGAAGCCGCTATTCGAGGCGGGCGCGGACGTCGTGCATCTCGTCGACGACGCGGCGCTCAAGGTCTACCGCAACAAGGCGTACCGCCACGCGATGGTCGAGCTCGTCAAGGAGGTCAATCCCCAGATCGTGATCTTCGGCGCGACGCACATGGGACGCGACCTCGGTCCGTCCGTCGCCTCGGCTCTCCGCTGCGGCCTGACTGCTGACTGCACGGACCTCCAGATCGGAGACTACGAGGACAAGAAGACGAAGGAAGTCTTCACGAACGTCCTCCACCAGATCCGCCCCGCGTTCGGCGGAAACATCATCGCGACGATCGTCAACGCGCGCAACTGGCCGCAGATGGCGACTGTGCGCGAGGGCGTGATGAAGCCGCTGCCGCGCGAGGAGGGCCGCACGGGCGAGCTCGTGAAGCACTCGTCGCATCTCGACGGCGTGGAGATTCCGGTCGAAGTCGTTGACATCGTCCGCAAGGTGTCGTCCGTCAACCTCAAGGGCTCGCGCATCATAGTGTGCGGCGGAGCGGGCGTCGGGTCGAAGGAGAACTTCAAGCTCCTCCACGATCTCGCGGGCGTACTTGGCGGAGCCGTCGGCGGAAGCCGCGCGGCTGTCGACCTCGGATACTGCGAGCACGAGCGCCAGATCGGGCAGACGGGCGTCACAGTGCGTCCCGCGCTCATGATCAGCTGCGGCGTCTCCGGCGCTGTGCAGCATCTCGCCGGCATGCAGGACTCCGCGAAGATCATCGCGATCAACACCGACAAGGACGCGCCGATCTTCAAGGTCGCGCACTACGGCATCGTCGGCGACCTGAACGTCGTCATTCCGAAGCTTATCAAGGCGATTCGCGCCAAGGGAGAGTGAGAGATGGGCAACTTCTACAGAGACAACAAGGACATCGAGAACGTCATCGACGCGCTCGACCTCACCGAGGTGGCGACGCTTCTCGAGGAAGACTTCAAGTTCGCGAAGGAATACGACTTCGCGCCGAAGGACGCTGCGGACGCGATAGACAACTACAAGCGCGCGATCGACCTGTGCGGCGACATCATGGCGAACCGCATCGCCCCGCTCGCGGAGGAGACCGACCTCGTCGGCAACACGCTGAACGAGGACGGCTCGGTGACGCGCGCGCCCGGAATGAAGCTCGCGATCGAGCTCTTCGGCAAGACCGGACTCATGGGCGTGACGATTCCGTACTACCTCGGCGGACTCAACATGCCCTGCACGGTCCTCACAGCGTGCAACGACATCGTCAGCCGCGGCGACGCCGGACTCATGAACCTCTTCGGGCTCCAGGGCATCGCAGAGACGATCAACTGGTTCGCCGACGAAGACATCAAGAAGGAGTACGTCCCTAAGCTCGTCTCCGGAGAGTGGACCGGCGCGATGGTGCTCACCGAGCCCGACGCGGGTTCGGACCTCCAGTCCGTCAAGACGTCCGCCTACCAGGACAAGGACGGCGTCTGGCGCGTCAACGGAGTGAAGCGCTTCATCACGAACGGATGCGGCGAGGTGCTTCTCGTCCTCGCCCGCACCGAGCCCGAGTTCAGCGACGGCCGCGGCCTCAGCTGCCTTCTCGTCGAGAAGGGCCCGTGGGTCAAGGTGCGCCGCCTCGAGAACAAGCTCGGCATCCACGGCTCGCCCACGTGCGAGATGGTCTTCACCGAGGCGCCGGCGAAGCTGATCGGCCTCAGGAAGCGCGGACTCATCACCTACGTCATGGCCCTCATGAACGGCGCGCGCATGGGCATCGCCGCGCAGGGCACCGGAATCGGCGAGGCCGCGTACCGCGCCGCGCGCGACTACGCCGCGTCCCGCAAGCAGTTCGGCGTCACGATCGACAACTTCCCCGCCCTCCGCGAGCTCATGTCCACGATGTCCGTCGAGCTCCAGGCGTCCCGCGCGCTCACCTACTACGCCGCGAAGAACGTCGACCTCGAGGCGGGCCTCGGCAAGAAGTTCGAGGCCCTCAAGGGCACGCCGGAGGCGCAGGCCGTCCGCGCCCGCTTCAAGAAGGCGTCCGCGTTCAACAAGATGCTCACGCCGATGGCGAAGTACTACGGCTCCGAGATGTCCATGCGCAACGCGCAGGGCGCGATCTCGGTGCTCGGCGGCTCGGGCTTCATGAAGGACTACCCCTGCGAGCGCTACCTGCGCGACAGCCGCATCACGACGATCTACGAGGGCACGTCGCAGCTCCAGGTCGTCGCCGCGATCGCGGGCGTGACGGGCGGACTCGTCAAGGACGTCATTGCGGACATCCTCGGCAAGGAGGACTGGCACGGGGAGCATCCGCGCATGACGAAGCTCCTCGAGAGCCTCGACGCGGCGGTGGAGTACGTCAAGGGACGCGAGGACGCGAAGGTCTACCACGACCTCTCCGCGCGCAAGCTCGTGGACGCCGCGATTGCGCTCGTCGTCGCCGCTCTCTTCGTGAAGCTCGCCGAGAAGTACGACTACAAGAAGGCCGCGCTTAACTTCTGGCTGAACGTCGAGTTCCCGCGCGTCAGGGCCGGCCTCGAGCAGGTCATGTCGGGCTACGTCGGCTCGACGGCCGAGTTCGAGACGCTCGCGCCCGCGGTGCCCGTCGAGGACTGACGGACCCGTCACCGGGCGGGCGCGGGAAACTGCGCCCGCCTTTGCTTTTTCTTGGAACCCTCCAGCGGACGACATATGGACAAGCAGCAGATCAAGGCGAGAATCGACGAACTCAGGGCCCTTATCGAGAAGGCCAACCACGACTACTACGACCTGCACCAGCCGACGGTCGGAGACCGCGACTACGACATGTGGGAGCGGGAGCTGCTGAAGCTGGAGGAGGAGAACCCGGAGTTCGCGGACGCGTCCTCGCCCGTGCAGAACGTCGCTGGCGGGCTGCTCGACGGCTTCGCGAAGGTCACGCACGATCCGCCCATGCAGTCCCTCGACAAGACGCACGCAAAGGGCGAGCTCGCCGAGTTCGACGCGTTCGTCAGGAAGACTGTCGAGGGCTTCACATATCTCGTCGAGCCGAAGGTGGACGGTGTGTCGCTTTCGCTTCGCTACTCGAACGGACGCCTCGTGCGCGCTGCGACGCGCGGCAACGGACTAGTAGGAGACGACATAACCGCCAACGCGCTTACGATAAAGTCGATTCCGAAGACGCTTCCGAAGGGCGCGCCGCGCGAGCTCGAGGTGCGCGGAGAGGCGTACATGACGCGCGACGGATTCGCCGCGCTCAACGAGCGCCAGGAGGCCGCCGGACTCGAGACGTTCGCGAATCCGCGCAACGCCTGCGCGGGCTCCCTGAAGCAGCTCGACTCGCGCATCACGGCGGAGCGTCCGCTCGACGTCGTCATATACAACGCGGGCGGAGTCGGATGCGACGGCTTCGCCTCGCACAGCGAGATGATCGAGGCGTTCAAGTCGTGGGGCTTTCCCGTCGCGCCGTGGTCCAGGTTCTGCAAGACGATCGAGGAGGTGTTCGCCGCGATAGACGAGCTGCAGACGCTCAGGCACACCTTCCGCTTCGAGATCGACGGCGCCGTCGTGAAGATCGACGAGCGCAGGTTCTACCCGATCCTCGGCGCGACGGCGCACGGCCCCAGATGGGCGCGCGCATACAAGTACGCGCCTGAGCGCGCGGAGACGATCGTCGAGGCGATAACGGTGCAGGTGGGGCGCACGGGAATCCTCACGCCCGTCGCGGAGCTGAAGCCCGTTCCGCTCGCAGGGTCCGTGATAGCGCGCGCAACGCTCCATAACGCGGACCAGATTGCGCGTCAGGACATCCGCATCGGCGACCATGTCTGGCTTGTGAAGGCCGGCGACGTAATCCCGGCGATCGACTCGTCGATCCCCGAAAAGCGCACGGGCGCGGAGAAGGTGTTTCAAATGCCGACGGCGTGTCCGGTGTGCGGAGGTGCCGTCGCGCGGCTTGAAGGCGAGGTTGCGACGCGGTGCGTCAACCCTGCGTGCCCGGCGCAGCTCTGCCGCCGCCTCGAGCATTTCGCGAGCCGCAACGCGCTCGACCTCAAGGCGCTCGGCGGAAAGCTCGCGGACGTCTTCGTGGAGAAGGGCGTGGTGAAGGATCCGCTCGACCTCTTCACGCTCGACTACGACGCGCTCGCCTCGCTCAACATCGGGGACGACTCGGCGCCGCGCAGGTTCGGACTCAACGCGCAGAACCTGAGGCAGGCCGTTTCGGACGCGAAGTCGCTTCCGCTCGAGCGCTGGCTCTTCGCCGTCGGCATTCCGCAGGTCGGCGTGACGGTTGCGAAGGACATTGCCGCGGAGCACGAGAAGTTCAGCGACCTCAAGGACAGCACTGTTCTCAGGAACGTCATCGAGAACGACGCGAAGAAGGGCAAGGAGCGCAAGATACTCGCCATCAAGGTAGAGGCGGCGAAGGCCGTCCTCGGATTCTTCGAGAGCGCCTACGGCGCGGCTTTTCTCGAGCGCATGCTTGCGCTCGGAATCGACCCCGCGCGCGGCGAACGCGCCGCGGTCGCGACGGAAGGCCCGCTCGCGGGCGCCGGATGCGTTCTCACCGGCGCCCTCAGCCGTCCGCGCGGCGAATACGCCGCGCTCATCGAGGCGGCTGGCGGAATCGTCCAGAGCGCGGTCACGTCGAAGACGAAGTACCTTATCGCCGGCGCCAATGTAGGTGCGACGAAGACGGAGAAGGCGAGGAAGCTCGGGACGGAAGTCATCGACGAGGCGAAGCTGCTCGAAATGCTCGGCTCTGCGGGCGGTTCGGCTCCCGCCCCTGAGGCATCCCCCGTGCCAGAGGCGAAGCCAACGTCGCCGGTGCAGGGCGAACTTTTCTGACGCTCGACTTCCCCTTGCGCCTGGCGAGAGAAATAAGAGGTACCAACCACCCACCTCGCGAGCTGCCGACATCTGCTTTGGGCGCTGAAGTTACATGTGGCATCCACAGCAAGGAGACGCACAGCCACCGATTCGCGGCTCGCCTTAGGATATGTCCCGGTGCGTCATCACGCGCCGCCACGTCCAGGAATGCACAGACATTTCTCTTGCAGGAAGCGGCCCGCCTCGGTAGGGCGCGGACTCCGGCCGCGCCGCAAAAATGTCATCGACATAATAAGTACGCGCGGAAAGTGTGGTATAATATGCGCTCGATCAACGATATCAAATAAGGACGAACGAGATGGTCAGAGTGAAATGTGAGATGTGCGGAGGCAGTGTCGCTGCGCCAGAGCGGGTAAAGAGGCGGGAGAATGTAGTTTCGCATGTGGACGGCCCGCAGGGAATCTGGGGGTGGAACACCATTCCGATCCTGAATTTGATATTGCTAATGTGTGGCGCGTTGTTTACGGGCGTTACTAGTCAGATCCCGGTTATTTCCAATGGAACGATGCGCGCGCTTTTGACCAGCGGATTAGAATCCTACAATCTTCCGCTGGCTTGTCTTATTATGCTTGAGTTGGGCTTTAATATAGCACTTGTCACACTCGCCGCATCTGCTCTGCTGCTTGTTGCCAGACGTAGTGCATCCTATCCGGGTATGGCGTCGGCGGTATTCTGGATTTCGGCTGTCGGTGCGGTGGTGGACATTCTTGCTGCGCGTGCGTTGAATGTGGAACTCGACGGTTCCGCCGTAGGGGGGATGTTTCGCGGAGTTGTCTTTGCGATGATATGGTCGACATATTTTTGCAAGTCCGTGAGAATAAGGAACACTTTTGTGAACGCAAAGGCGGACATCCGAAAAGTCGCCATGGTGACTGTCGGTGTAATCGTCTTGACGGCGTTGCTCTGCTGGGTCGGTATGAGCAGCTGCCCGATTCCGCAAACCATCGAGGAAGAAGATACTGAAGTGTCGTCGTGCGGGCCCTAATGTGACTTATCGACTAGTTCAAGGAGCGTCGGGATTTTGGCGGGGACAGTCCCTGGTAGATCCTAGGGGGACAGTCCCCGGTTTTGGCGGGGACTGTCCCTCTGCAAACCGGCGGGGACAGTCCCTTTGAAAACACCAAACTGACGGAATTTCATGTTGACGAATTTTCGTGAATTTTGACTCTTCGTCCAGGAGCCGAGAAGGGCACATGCGTTTCGCCCAGTGTTTTCAGGCCTTTCGTCGAGGTCGGACGATCCCGCCATGCGGTTTTCGAAAAGCTTAACTGACAAAATTATCAGCGAAATATCAGTGAAATATCAGTGAATTGTCAGAAAACTTTTTGCGGAAACTGCTATCATATATGCGTTCTCCCCGATGTTCCCGGCGGGTGCCGGCGGCGCGAAGGGAATGCGGCATGCGGCGCCCCGCTCCACCGGCGCCCGGAAAAGGAGCAAGGCAATGGCGAGAAAGAACAGGCTGGTGGCGGAAGACGCCATCTACCACGTGTCATCCAGAATAGCCCACAGGGAGTTCCT
>JAEEOY010000147.1 GCA_016284515.1 Kiritimatiellia bacterium
AACTGCGACAACCCTTGAAATCATTGATTCCATTCCTCTTTCCTCCTTAACTGTTTTGTTTTCAATCATATACCAAATCCGCGGCAGATGCGCCGCGCTAACGGACAAACAAGTCGATGACGCGATTGATCAGCCCGTGCTTCTTGCAGAGACTAAGCATTACGATGGCGAAGATCAGCAGGCCCGCCCAGGGAGTGGGTGCTTTCGTTTTCGGACGGGATAATTCGTCAAGCTCGCCAAGAACGACACCAGCCCCTAGTATAACAGCAAGCCGAGGATCGTCTGCGACGCGGACGGGTAGATTGAGCGCCGACTGCATAGAGTCCGCAAGGCCTGGCGTCAGCGCTCCGCCGCCCGTAAGAAGAACTCCTTGACGCACTATGTCGTCCGCGAGATTGTAGCGGCCCTTCGCAATACATTCCGAAATCAAAGAACGTACCAGGTCCCCACCCCGTTCGGGCGAAACCTCGTCCGCACACACGGCCTCGCGCCAGGCGACTATACCCGCAAGCGAAATGACCGCAGCCTGGATGCGGGAGGCCCCTATGTCGACCACTGTCACCGCCTCCGACTTGCTTACCGGTCCGCCGCCGCCGATAGCAGCCGCCATCGGCGACTCGATAAGATACAATTCCGGAACTCCGGCTAGCCGCGCGGCCTCTTCGTAAACGCGCTTCTCCACTTCGCCAATGCCGCTCGGCACGGAAAGAACGGCTCGCCTTACGCAACTGACGAAACGTCCGCGCGCCCCAATGCGAACGAGCGCCGCCCGGCAGACTGCCGTGAGCCGCTCGCCGCGGTCCCGAATCGAAGACACATCGACAAGGTCTTCAACCGGCACATCGAGAACGACGCCCTTCCCCGCCTCGAATGCGCGCACACGCGCCGCGCCGATGTCCAGGGCATAGTCTGTCCGCTTCAACGAGAGGGTCATGCCCGTGCCTCCATCTTCAGCAATCCCTGAATCGCCGTCTCGTCTGGATTCTCCGGACGGACAAAGCCCTCCGCGGTGCATTCGCGCAGCGCCTCCTCAAGACCCGGCAGCCGCGCGCCACCTCCGGTGAGCAGCACGCCGCGGCGGGAAATTGCCGCCCTCGCCTGCTCCCCCAGTGCCGCACGCGCCTCATCCAGCGTCTCCGACAGCAGACGCGACAGGCGATCGACCGGATCCCGCATAGCTGCATTGATTACGTCTGCCGTCAGCGGAATCTCCTCCGCCCGCTCCGTGCCCACGTCGAAAGCTCTTATCGTGCGCGCGGAGCCGAAAAGAACGCATTCGGCCTGATCCCGGCCGATATGAAGCCCGAAGGTCTCGCGGACATGGCGGCGCAGATTTGCCGTAAATGCGTCGCCTGCCGCCCCATCTATCGGATTGCGCGCATGCAGACTTCGCGAGCAGACGAGTTCGCCGCCATTCAGCACACCGGCCTGCGCATAGGCCGCACCAACTACCAGAACTGCGGCCGGTTCAATGTCGGACGCCCAATCGGCACCCGCCGCATGCGCGACGATCTCCTCGACAAGCCGCACCTTGGAGAACCTCGCCTCGCGCGCGGCGTTCGAAAGTGCCTCGCGTTCATAGTCGGCGAACTGGGCCGGAACAGTCACAGTCAAATCCGGCCGCAAGATTGACAGAGGACCGCGGGACCTCGCCAGAGCCCCAAGGAATGCCACCGTCAGATCCGGGTCTGCAACGCGCCCCTGTTCCATGAGACGGCACACGCGGATGTTGTCCGGAGCGCGCTCGAGCGCACTTTCCGCCTCTTCGCCGAAGGCCAGAACGCGGCCGTCCTGGGACGACACGAGCAGCACGGACGGCACCGTGCGCTCGAACTTCCCGTTCGTCGCGATGCGCGTTCGTGATGCGCCGAAATCAATAAGATATCTATTCAAGAGAATTCCCTACGGATGAATCCAGGCGAGGTCGTCCTCAAGAGCCTGGCGGCGGTCGGCGGCAAGGCGCTCCCAGACGTCGGGCGCGCCGGCGTACTCGGGCAGGTACCGGAGCGCAAACGTCGACTTCCCGGAGCCGTTCGGCCCCGCGACTACATGGCATATAGGTCTCTCGGACATTTCTTCCATCTGCCGATATTATACCACATTCCGCGGCAGATGCGCCGCGTTCGATGACACGGCAAGACTTCAGCGAATGAAATAGGCCGCGCGGCGAGCGAGGGCGCCGACGCGGTCGAACCCGATAAGGTGTCCGAGCCGCTCGGACGCTGCGCCCCACTTGCGGTAGAACAGGTTGAACAGGAGATACGGCATCAGCTGGCTTCGCGCACGCGGCAGACGCCGCCAGATGTTGCCGAGGGTGTACACCTCGCGGTATACGCGCAGATAGCCGTCGTAGAGTTCCTCAGGCGTCATGTTCTTCGGGCGGATCACGACATGAGCCGTGTCGTAGTGCGAGAGGTCATTGTCGATTATTCGCCCCTCCCTGCGCATCCTGTCGTAGAAAGGCGTGCCCGGATATGGCGTCGCGATGTGGGAAGTGACGGTCTCGATTCTGTTGGCGACCACCCATTCTACAGTCCGGTCGAATGTTGATGGATCGTCCGCGTCCAGTCCGAACACGAAACTCGCGTTGACCATGATTCCCCTCGAATGCAGGGCCTCTGCGAGGGCCTCGAACCGAGACACCTTGTTCTGCCCCTTCCCAACGCCGGAAAGCGAATCGGGGTTGACGCTCTCGAAGCCGATGAAAAGGCTCTGGCACCCCGTCTCCGCCATCAAATCGAGAAGGTCCGGCATATCCAGGATGTTCGCCGACACCGCAGCGCTCCATTTGAGGCGCATCGGACGGAGCTCGGCGAGTAGTTCGCGCGTGAACGCGGGGCTGCCGATGAAATTGTCGTCGATGAACATTATGTGGCGCGTCGCCTTCGAACGCACCTCGGACGCGACCGACTCGACCGTGCGGTGGACATATCCGCCGCCGTGCCGCCGGACCGCCGCGTTGTAGCAGAAGTCACATGCGAACGGACACCCCCTGCTCGCCGCGATGACGTTGTCGTACAGGCATCCGCGCGTGTCCACCGACCGGAAGGACGGCGCGAGAAGCCGCTCACCGGAAAACGACATCGGCGTCTCGTACCGCCGGCGAAGCCTTCCCGCGGCGGCATCCCCCAGCACGTCGCGCCAGTGGCCCTCGGCTGGTCCAATGCAGATCGTCTCGAACATCTCCGATGCAAGGTCGGGATTGGACGTAACTCCGATTCCGCCAACCACGACTGGAACGCCGAGTCGGCGGTATTCGCCGTCCAGAACGCGGGCCCGATCAAGGACATCGATACTCGCGGATATTCCAACGAGATCGAACCCTGCCGACGGAATGTCGGGGGCGGAGTTCTCGTTTACGACGACGACTTCATGTCCGCAGTCTTCGACTATGCGAGCTATCGTAAGAAGCCCGAGATGCGGAGCCATCCTCGCCTTTAGCGAGGTGTCCATCGGCCTCGTCGCCGCAAGCGGCTGTATCAGCTTCACGCGCATGTCAGTACATCATTCCCTCCGCCCGCGGCGGATGCGCCGCGTCACCTCGACTTGACGTCGACGACGACTATCTCCGGATGGTTGAAGAAACGAGGCAGCGGCGTCGATTCGCGAGCGAGGCCGCGGGAGACGACCATGGTCGTCGTGTCGTTGAGGCGATATGCGCCGCCCGCGCGCCGCGGGAACAGAAGCCTTTCGCTGGGAGCCGGACCTCCTGACGACGGACCGCAGACGCCGAGTCCAAGGCCCGGGATTCCCCACTGCCCGCCGTGAAGATGTCCGGAACAGATGAGGTCGAAGTCGTAGTTCGCGTATGCACCCGAGTATTCCGGACGGTGCGAGAGAAGAACCCTGAGCCGTGATGGATTCGCCGCGGCGGCGACAGAGGCGAGCTGTCCGAGCCATTCTTCGTCCGCCATGTACGTCGG
>JAEEOY010000148.1 GCA_016284515.1 Kiritimatiellia bacterium
CCGAGCGGACGCGTCCGTCGGTCGAGATCGTCTCCTTGTTCGCCTCGCGTATCTGCTTCCACGCCGAGGTGCGCCCGTAGAACCGGAGCGCGATCTTGTAGAGCGTGTCTCCCTCCTGGACGACGTAGGTGTCCGGGATCGCCGACTTCATCGCCTCGCGGGCGGCCTTCATCTTGCGCTCCGATTCCTCGCCGGCCTTCTTCTTCGCCTTCGCGTCCGCGGCCTGCAGCGGCAGAAGCGACGACGCTGCGCCCGAGTCCGCATCCTCCGCCTCCGCGAGCGCGTTGAGCGCCTTCGCCTCCGCGAGGGACGCCGCGGACTTGGCCTCCTCCGGATCCTCCTCGTCGAGAAGGTCCTTCACGGACGATATGTCGGTCATCTTCTCCTCGTCGACGCCTTCATCGCCGACGACGGACATGAGCTTCCTCAGCCGCGCGTTTTCCGCCGCGAGGCGTCCGAGCCGCTCGTTCGACTCCTTAAGCGCCGCCGCGGTCTTCTCGCACTCCTCCTTGAGCCGCGCTATCTCGTCGCCAAGCTGCTTCGTCTGCTCGGCGGTCGCGCCGCCCTCTCCGGCGGCCTTCTTCAGGAGCTCCTCGGAGAAGAGCTTCCGGCAAATCGCGAGCCGGTCCTTCGCGACCTTCGTCTTGTCGCTGTCGGGCGCGAAGAGCAGATACTCCCTGTAGTTGCAGTACGCGCCGAGGTAGTCCCTGCGCACGTCCTGCTGCAGGCAGGCGAGCTGGAAGCGCGCGCTCGCGTTGGCGGGGTCCGCGCGCAGGACCTTCTCGAAGCCCTTCGCCGCCGCGTCGAGGCGTCCCGCCGTGTAGTTGTCCATCGCCTCGAGGTACACCTTGTTCGTGCGCTCGGTCTTGAGCTCGCTCACCGTGCGCGAATCGCACGCGGCGAGGCACGAGAGCGCGAGGACCGCTGCAATGCTATTTCTCGTCGTCATCTTCATCCTCCTCGTCGTCTTCGTCATCCTCGTCTTCGTCATCCTCGTCTTCGATGTCCTCTTCGTCTTCGTCGAGGTCTTCGTCGTCTTCGTCGTCATCATCGTCGTCGAACTCGTCGGGAGTGTCGTCGATGAAGATGTCGTCGTCTGATGCGGCAGCGCCGGCTTCGGATTCCTCGACGATGCCAGGCAGGTCCGATTCCTCGGGCGTTGCCGGAGGGGTGGCCTTTGGCTGGGCTTCCGGCGCGGATTCCTCGCCGGACTCCGCCTTCTTCTCCTCCTCGGCGGACTCCGCCGCCTTCTCGAGCTCCGTCTTCTTCTCGACCTTCTTGTAGGACTCCGCCTTGAGGCGAGGATTCGACCTCTGGAGCGTCGGATCGAGTTCGTTGAGCTGCTGGAGGTTGGAGAGTCCGAAATGCTCGAGGAACACCTGCGTAGTGCCGTAGAGGAACGGATGCCCCGGAAGCTCCGATCTGCCGACGAGCCTGATCAGCTGGAGGTCCATCAGAGTCTTGATGTTGCCCGTCACGTCCACGCCGCGGATCTCCTCGATCTCGCTCTTCGTGATGGGCTGGCGGTACGCCACGATCGCAAGCGTCTCTAAAGAGGCGCGCCCGAGCCTGCTCGGGCGGTCCAGCTTGAGCATGGCGCGCACGTAGCTCCCGCAGCTCGGCACGGTCTGCATGCGGTACGTCCCGCCGGTGCACACGAGCTGGAAGCCGCATCCCGCGACTTCGAGCGCCTTCTCGAGCCCCTTCAGCGCCTGGTCGATCTCGCGCGAAGTGCAGCTCTTGTAGACGTCCATAACCTCCGCGTTCTCGCCCTCCTCGGGCTCGACAGCGCGCACGGCGGCGCGGAGCTCCGCGGCGGTCAGCGGATCGGGGCTCGCGAAGAGAAGCGAGCCGACGATGTCCTGAAGGCTGCGCGGCAGCGGAATCTTAACCTGTTCACTCATAGTCGTCCGGCCTTTCAAGCGGCTTGTCGTCCGGTTCCTCCTTGGACGGCAGGATCGTTATCTCGTGGAAAGCCGCGTTCTGGTACACGATGATCCTGTGCTGCCTCAGCAGCTCGAGGAGCGCGAGGAAGGTGACGATGATCTCGCCCTTCGGCGCGTCCTCGGCGAAAAGCGTCACGAAGGATACCTGCCCCTCGCTGCGCGCGCGCTCAAGGACGAGGTCCATCTTCTCCGGCACGGAGAAGCGGATGCCCTTCAGCTCCTCGTGCGGCATCTCGTTTGCGCGC
>JAEEOY010000149.1 GCA_016284515.1 Kiritimatiellia bacterium
GCGCCTTCGCGGCGCCTTCGCCAAAGTTCGAGAACGGCGAGTTCTTCGGGAATCCGCTGCTCGACCACCACTTCTGCGCGGACCCGACCGCAGTGGAATACAACGGACGCCTCTTCGTCTACGGAACGAACGACCACCAGCAGTACGACGAGTCGCCCGTCAAGACGAACAACACCTACGAGTGCATCAAGACGCTCTCGATGATGTCGACGGAGGACATGGCGAACTGGACTTACCACGGGGAGATACCCGTCGGCGAGATAGCCCCGTGGATCGTCAACAGCTGGGCGCCTTCCGTCATATCGCGAAAGGAGAAGGACGGCAAGACGCACTTCTACATGTACTTCTCGAATTCCGGATGCGGCACCGCCGTGCTGACGGCGACACATCCGCTCGGTCCGTGGACGAGTCCTCTCCAGAAGTCGCTCGTCGACCAGCAGTCGGACTTCACGAAGAAGTGCAAGGTCCCGTTCGATCCGGGCGCGGCGATCGGTCCGGACGGAACGGGATACCTCGCCTTCGGCGGGGCGGAGTCTCGCCTCATCAAGCTCGGCGCCGACCTCATCTCCGTCGTCGGCGAGGCGACGATTCCGCCGGCACCCTTCCACTTCGAGGCCAACGAACTCAACTTCATCGGCGACACGTGCGTGTACACGTACAACGTCGACTGGACGGACCACGAGCCGTGGCCGTACGCCGACTGCCCGAAGCCGGTCGGATGCTCCATGGTATACGAGACCTCGAAGACTCCGCTCGACGAGAAGAGCTGGAAGATGCGCGGGGAATACAACCAGAACCCGGGCATGTTCGGACACATGTTCTGCAACAACCACACGCATCTCCACAAGTTCAAGGGGAAGTGGTACCTCATCTACCACGACCAGGAGCTCCAGAAGTCCCTCCTGCCGCAGACAGGCGGTTTCCGAAACATCAACATCGACGTCTGCGAAGTCGACGAGGCGACCGTCACCTTCAAGCCCGTGAAGAACACGCGCAAGGGCGTGGAGCAGGTCGAGAAGCTCGATCCGCGCCGCAGAGTCCAGGCAGAGACCGCCGCCGCGACGTCCGGCATGGCGTTCACCCGCCTTCCCCAGCTCGGCAACCTCGCCGCGAAGCCGAAGGAGGACGGTGCGTGGGTGGCGGTGCGCGGGGCGGACTTCGGCGCGAAGGCGCCCGCGAAGTTCACCTTCTCCGCACGCGGCAAGGGCAAGGTCGAAGTCAGGCTCGACAAGCCGGACGGAACGCTCGTCGCCTCGGGAACGGTCGACGCAGGCGATTCGTTCAAGACAACGTCGATCAAGACCAAGGCGCCGGCAACCGGCGAACACGCAGTCTTCGTCGCCATCTCCGGAAACGCCGAGCTCGACTGGTGGACTTTCGGAACTCCGGCAAAATGACCGCGCATTTGCTATAATATGGATAGATGAAACGCTTCATATCCATTCTGGCGCTCGCGGCATTGCCGCTGTACGCAAACGAGCCGCAGACCGAATCGGTCCGCGGCACCGTCCTATACTGCCAGCCGTGGCAGTTCTTCCTGCTCAAGACCGAGGCCCGCGTCGTCCGCGTGCAGACGAGGCAGGGAGATCCGGCGCTTTCGCCAGGCGACGTCGTGGAGGCGCGCGGCGTGCCGGCGAGACGAAACGGACGCATCACCATCGAGGCGGCGACATACGAGAAGACAGGCGAGAACGGCGTCGTCCCGGAGACGCAGTTAATCGGACCGAAGGACTTTCCGCGCGTATTCGACGAGGGGAAGCCGTCCGACCTCTACGGAATGCCCGTGAGGCTGAAGGCTCGCGTCCTGAACGTCATTCCAAGGGAATGGGCGTTCACGGACATAGACATCGAATGCGGGGGTGAGGTCATCTCCGCGAGCATCAACGGCTATCTTGACGACGAGCTAGGCGAGTTGCTGGCCCTGCACCCTGATGTCGAACTCGAGGGCTTTCTGATTGTCCTCGACATTGACTTTCCAAACGGCGATACACCGAAAGTCGACCTGAGGCTCCCCGACAGCGATGCCATAACCATAATCCCAAATACCGCGTTCAGGCGCAGACTCCTCGCCCACAAGGTGTCGAAGGCGGCACGCTACGCACCATGGCTGCTTCTCGTCGTCGTGGCCGCACTTTCGTTCAAACTCTACAGGGCGCGCCAGGCGAAAAGCCGCCTGCAGGTCGTCATCGCCGAGCGCCGCAGGATGGCGGCGGACCTGCACGACTCGATCGAACAGCACCTCGCGGGCGCAAGGCTCTACCTCGACAGCATGCTGCCCGAGGACGGATCACCGGCTCCGGAAGAGCTGAAGCCCATCGAACTTGCACGCGACATCCTCGTCACCGCGAAGCGCGAAATACGCGAGACGATCTGGAACCTGAGAATCGACGAACTCACACAGAAGCGGCCAAAGGACGTACTGATGTCGCTGGCGCAGAAACTCGCATCCACCACCGCCGTCCGCGTTGAAGCCATCCTAAAGGGACTTCCGGAGACACTGCCAGAGGCGCTCTTCTCAGACATGCTATACGTAGTGCAGGAGTCTGTCACGAACGCCATCAAGCATGGAAAGGCGACTCGCATTCTCATTGCAAGCGACACTGCGGGGCCGAAGAAGTTCGAGCTCAGGATCGTGAACAACGGAACGCCCTTCGACACACAGCACGCGCTCGGTCCGGAAGCGGGCCATTTCGGACTCTCCGGAATGCGCGAACGCGCGCGCAGAAGCGGATTCGCGATATCATTTGCGTCAAAACGCCACACAACATCCGTTAGGCTGGAGATCAAGACATGACGAAAGTAGCAGTAGTTGACGACCACAGCGTAGTCCTCGCAGGCCTCAAGTTCGTCCTCTCG
>JAEEOY010000023.1 GCA_016284515.1 Kiritimatiellia bacterium
TGCCACGTCGCGCGCTGGCGAGAGCTGGTATTCGCGCGACGGCGCGAACTGGCGCGACCTGCGACACTTCAATGAAACGGCGAATTTCTGCGTCAAGGCGTACACGAAGTACGGCTCCGACGGAGCCACGCCTGCAGACCCCATTGCGTCCGCAAGTCCGGACGGATCCGTGAAGATGCGCGTCGGCGAGACGGCGAATTTTTCCGTGTCGCTGGCGGAGGGGATGGAAAACCCCGAGTTCGACTGGACCTTCAACGGCGTTCAGCTGGATGAAGACGGCGCGTCGCTTGCGTTTACGCCAGCTCCGCAGCAGCACGGACACGGCGTTCTCGTATGCCGCGCGACCTGTGGCGACGCGGTTGGGATGCGTTCGTGGAGCGTCGATGTAAGTGCAACGCTGCGCGTTTCGGACGAAGTCGAATTCCGCGATGCGCTCGACTGCGCCATTCCGGGCGACGTCGTCTCCGTCGCGCCCGGAACATACTGCCTTTCCGTGGTCGCGCCGTCCGCGCAGATTGAGATCGTCTCGGAGGAGGGCCCTCTGCGGACGACCATCGACGCGGCCGGCGGACAGTGCTACAACGGAAGGTTCTCACCGGAGACTCTTCTCTCCGGCTTCACGCTCAAGAGCGGATACGCCGACTACGGCGGCGGGGCGAAATCCGCAACGCTGTCGAACTGCGTGATCACCACCTGCTCTGCCAAGTACGGCGGCGGCGCGTACGACTCGCAGCTTACCGACTGCGTCGTGTCGAACTGCAGCGCATCCCTGTACGGATGCGGGCTTTCGCTCTCGACTGCGACGAACTGCCTTGTCGTCTGCAGCCCCGGCGAGAAAGCCTCCGGCGTGGACTGCAGCGACCTCTCCGGCTGCACGCTGTACGAGTGCGGTGCGGAATTCTCCGACCTCGTGAACACTATAGTCGACGCGGAGGAGTCCGATTTCGTAGATGCGGCGAACGGAGACTTCAGGCTCTCGCCGCGCTCGCGCTTTGTCGACGCAGGAGACGACGACGCGGTGCTCTCGCAGCGCGACCTCGCGGGGAACGCGCGCGTGTTTGGTCCGCGCGTCGACCTCGGATGCTACGAGCGCTGCGAGTTTCCGTCCGGCTGGGCTGTCCCGCAGATGGCGTGCGGCGCATCCGCCGCGGAGGAGCGCGCCGCGGTCGCATCCGCGCTGGAGGCAACTGGGGTGCGCGGCGAATGCGCCGCGCACGTCGGGACGGTGGCGCAGTACGGCGCGCTCGCAGGCTGGGCGTCGTCGCGCGGCATATCCGCCGCGGCGCTTTCCGCCGCCGCCGCGCCGCTTCTCTCCGCTGCGCTGGACGCGAACGGGCTTCTCGCCTTTGGCGGCGGGGGCTTCGCGGTTTCGGCGTTCTCGCTCGAGGAGGACGGCTCTGCGCTGATGTCCGTTGGCGTGGAAGGCTACGAAGCATCGCGCGTGGACTCAAGGCTCCTTTCCGCAGCCGTCGGCGCGGTGTGGTCCGAGACTCTCCGCGGCGCATTTGCCGCGGACGGGTTGTCGGTCGAGGCAACGCCAGGCGAGGAATCCGTAGAGATCCGCGCTGTCCCGCCGCAAAACGCGGACAGCGGATTCTTCCGCGCCGTGGTCCGATAGATTGCAGGAGAAAGTGTTGTCATCTCCTCGCCACCTTTCCGTCGCGATGTGGTATAATATGAATGTGATACAACATATGCAGATGAAGCAGGGTGCCAGCGCGAGGTGATCGAGAAGCTGCGGCGCGGGAACGGAGGACAGGATGGGTGATTCAAATTCAGACTGGCTTGACATTGCCGGAAAGGTCGCGCTCGGCGTCGGCGGGGCTGCGCTTGCCGCCGCCGGAGTGCTCATGGCGAAGAGCGGCGTGATGCAGAGCGCGGCTGCAAAGATGAGGCGAAACGGCGACGGGCGTCTTGTCGATGCGCCGAGGGCGGGTGTTCCGCTTCTCGTGTCGCTCGCGGGCATCGCCGAGCACAGCGGAATTTTCCTCGGACGGAGCCGTGTTGCCGAGCTGAACGGAAACGGACGACTCATGGAAGTCTCGTTGAGCGAGTTCGTTAACGGACAGCCTGATGCAAATTCGAACATGCGATGGGGGACGCGCATATTCGCCGCCTGCGACGACGCGACTGGACGGCCGCTCGAGTCGCTCAGGGTCGCGCATGCGGCGCGGGCTCTCATAGAAAAGATAGGCCGCGTAAAGTACAACGTCTTCAGCAACAACTGTCACATGTTTTCCGCGTCCTGCGTCCGCGGCGATTTTGCCGAAGGCAAGTCGCTGGACGAATGGCTCAGGGAAGGGACTTTCTCCATAGACCGTCTGGAGTCCGTCATCAGCGAATTCATGAACGGGGGGCGTCCAATCGCCTGGCTCGGCGTGCGCGCGCCGACGAGGTTCTTCAACTATGTCCTCGCGGACGAGAAGATCGCCCGTCTGCGCAGAGAGGGCAGGCTACAGCAATAGCCCGCGATGACGGCTGCTTCCGCCGCGGGAAGTTTTGGAGTTGTGGAGACATCCTCCCATTCTCCCAAACTCCAAAACCCCTTGCGGCGAAAGCGATAAACGAGCAACTGGAATATGATATAATATGCCCAGATGCAGGGCCGTTGCACCATCTGGATGATGCGGCTTGGGAATGACGACGAAAGCGAGGACATCATGGCAGAAGAGCACAAGACTGGCATAAGCGAAGAGGAGGCCGCAGAGGAGGCGAAGAAGTACTCGCGCAAGGTGAGCGAGGACGATGTCGCGGACATGGTCGGCAAGGAAGACAAGATGAAGGGCTTCTTCAAGAACGTCGAGGTCCTGAAGAAATACTGGGATGACGTATGTGACATCTTCGAACTGCTCAGGGATCGTGTCACGGGCAGGTATACCGAAACCCCGTGGAGCACAATCGCCGCGCTGACGGGAGCGCTGCTGTATGTGCTGACTCCGCTTGACGTGATATCGGATTTCATTCCTATTGCAGGATTTATCGATGACGCAGCCGTTATTGCGGTGGTGCTGAAGCTTTCCGGAGGGGATCTCGCCCGCTATCGCGCATGGCGCAAGGAACAGGAGAACACTATCGACGTGGCGTGAGCGCGTCAACTGAGTCCGGTGTGAACGGCCACGCGGGAATCAAAATAGAAAGTAGGGCACAATGGGCTGGATAGGCGCGAGTCTAGGCGTGATTCTGGGAGGTCGCAGGGGGAGTATCCTCGGCGCCATAATCGGTGCCGTGGTAGGCAGTTGGATCGAGAACAAGGTCCGCGGAGGGGCGAAGTCCGCAGGCAGGGGCGCGGGGCGGCAGGCCAGCGAGTCGGAGCTTCTGGTGCTTGGCGCGATCGCCGCGATGATGTCGAAGATGGCGAAGGCCGACGGACTCGTCACGTCCGACGAGATACAATACTGTGAAAAGGCGTTCGAGAGGCTTGGGCTCTCGGGCGAGAAGCGCGAGTACTGCATCCGCGTGTTCCGCCGGGCCAAGGGCGATTCTCACACGATCTACGAGTATGCCGACTCCTTTTCCGACACGCATCCTGCGCAGAGCGTCCGCGATATCGTGTACGACATACTGTGGGACGTCGCATGCGCGGACGGAACGGTGTCGCCAGAGGAACTTGAGATACTGCAGCGCATCACCGCGAACCTGCGGGTGCCTCCCATGCAGTTCGTGTGGCAGAGCACGCGTCGCGGGGTTGGCGGACGGCGCGGCGGATCCCGCCGTCGCGACGAATCGCGGCGTTCCTCGTCCTCTTCCGGTTCGGGCGCGCCGGATCCCTACGAAGTGCTGGGAGTCAGCCGCAGCGCAAGCGACGAGGAGGTCCGGAAGGCCTACCGCGAGAAGGCGAAGGCGCTGCATCCCGACATGCTCCGCTCCCAGGGGCTTTCGGAAGAGCTCATGGGCAAGGCCAACGAGCAGATGGCGAGGGTCAACGAGGCATGGTCCGAAATCAAGCGCGCCCGCGGCATGCGATAGCCGGTGGCGTAATCAGTTTTTGAACCGATGGTGAAATCTTTAAGTTTTGCAGCACCTGATGCAAAATGGTCTTATGCACTGAAAGGATAATCAACTATGATCAAGATAATCCAAGGCGACATAACGACGCTGGCGGTGGATGCCATCGTCAATGCGGCGAACCAGGTGATGCTTGGTGGAGGCGGTGTTGACGGCGCGATCCACCGCGCCGCCGGGCCGGAGCTTTACAAGGCGTGCCTCAGGGTGCCGGAGGTGAGTCCGGGCGTTCGCTGCCCGACGGGCGAGGCGCGCATCACGCCGGGCTTCAGGCTGCCCGCGAAGTACGTCATCCACACCGTCGGTCCAGTCTATCGCGACGGTCTTCACGGAGAACCAGAAAAGCTCGCGGCTTGCTACCGCAACTCGCTCGCCCTTGCATCGGAGAACGGCTGCAAGTCCATCGCCTTCCCCTGTATCTCGACAGGCGTCTACGGCTATCCGATTGAAGATGCCGCGAAGATTGCAGTGCGGGAGGTGAGGGATTATCTCACGCAGAGTTGCAGAGAGGCGGAGGTCGCAGAGGAGGAATCTGGTAGGTATCCCCCAGCCGGAGGCTGTCCGCGAAGCGGATGCCCTAGCAGGGGTGCGCGATCACCGGTATCACCTGAACGCAGTGAGCCGCGTAAGCGGTCGCTAGAGGTGTGCGCGCCGCCGCAAGACAGGGGGGCGGTCGCTCCGCGACCGCCTATTGAAGTGATCTTCTGCTGCTTCTCGGAACGGGATGCGTCGGTGTATAAGCGGCTTCTGAATATGATATAATATCTCCGTCGGCCTGAAGGTATAGGGGTTCAATAAACCCAGTAGGGCGGCCATCGGAAATGATGCTGATTTACCTGCAGTGAGGAGAGTCCTGGAGCCAAGGCGTCGAAGGGGCGAATCTGCAGGGCCGTAGGGCAGCCGAGGCAGGGGCAATTCAACCAGCGGGGAGGAACCGCGAGGGGTTACTGCTGGATTATCTTGAATTGTCACTTGAGGTTGTTGTATGGGCATGAAACTTACCGATGAGCAGCGGCTGGTTGTCGAGATTGACGCGGGGAGTCATCTTGTGCTTGCGCCGCCCGGATCGGGGAAGACCGAGATTCTGTCGCAGCGAATTCTTTACGCCATGCGCACGGGCGTAAACCCGGAGCGCATGCTCTGCGCGACGTTCACTAACCGCGCGGCGTACGAGATGCGCGCGCGCGTGGAGGCGCAGGGCGCTGGCATCGCACTGCCCGAGGTGGGGAATCTCCACCATTTCTGCTTCCGCTTTCTTCGCTCGGTCGGCAGGCTCTCTCCCGCGAAGCATGTTCTGGACGACTGCGAGCAGCTTTCGTTCGCGAAGGAGGTCGTCGATGTGCTGAGGGCGGAGCTGAAGATCGGGAAGCAGTGCGGGAAGGAAACGCGCGGCGTGACGGTGCTGCGTTCCGTCAAAGGCGTGGTAAAGGAGCCGTCGGGGCCAATCAACGAGCTTCGCGTCGCGCATCTCCACGGGCTTCTCGAGGAATACTTCGCGAGCTGCGCGGAGAAGGACCGCTCTCCCTATCCCGCCATACTCTCCGCGATGCTGATAGCGCATCAGCGCAGGATGGGGATTCCGTTGCGCTACCTCCGGGCGATGCCTCCCGAGCTCTACGAGCTTGACGGCGAAGGCGTGGTGCGTGCGCTTTCCGGATGCTACGCCGCGCTCAAGCGCAGGTTCTGCAGCGTTGACTTCGACGACCTGATCAACGAAGCCTATCTTTATCTGGAGAAATCGCCACTGCCCGATGAGCGCAGGTTCCGCTGGGTGATGATCGACGAGGTGCAGGATCTGAATCCGCTCCAGTGGCAGATTGTGCGCGGCTTGACTTCGAAGGAGGCTGTGAGCGTCTACTTCGGCGACGCCGAGCAGGCGATATTCTCGTTCCTCGGCGCGTCGGAGGAGAGCTTCGCTTCCGCAGTGCGCGGCTGCGAGCGACACTTCTTCAGGAGGAATTTCCGCGCGACGCCTCATCTTCTGGAGATACTGATGCGGTATTCGCTCGACGCCCTGCGCTCCGAGTGGGAGTTTCTTCCTCATCCCGCTGATGCGCATCAGGCAAACGGAGTCGTTGGCGCCTGCAAGTCGACGTCGGGCGCGGAAGTCATGCAGCATGTGCGCTGGCTCGTCGATTCAGGGACGGCGTCGAACGTGGCGATTCTCGTGAGGCGCAACATTGAGGCCGATGCGCTCGAGGCGAAGGTGCGCGAACTCGGGTTCCGCTATTCGAAGGTCTCGGGGATCGACCTCTTCTCGCTTGCCGCCATGCGCGATTTCCTGGCATACGTCTCCGTCGTCGTCGGGACGGCGTCCCGTACTGACTGGGCGCGGCTGCTGCGCCGCTTTGCCCTCGGCGTGCATTCGCACAGCGCGGCGAGGTATCTTGTGCGGGGGATGTTCGCGGCGGGGTATGATCCGGCGAAACTGTGGGACGACCCTAATCGCATTCCGCTTCTGCCCAATCCCCGCAGCCGCCGCATGATGTGGGCATGGCGAAACCGCAGGAAGCTGACGTCGTTTCGCGACGTTCTGAAGGATGCGATCTCGGAAGGCCGGAAGTGCCTGTGCGGGAATTCGACGGTCCGCGCGCTCTTCGAGATATTTGCGGACGCTGCATTCGGCGTGGCGGGGAGGTATTCCCTGCGCGAGCTGTGGCCGGAGGCGGGAAGGTGGCGCGACGAGCTGGACCCGGCGGCGCGAAAGGCGGCGGAAGCCCATTCGCGCGAGAGGATCGGGAAGTTCCTGCGGTATGTCGAATTCGCCTGCGGCGGGAAGGGCAGGAGCCTCGGCGAGGTGCTTGCGGAAGAGTGGGGCCGGCTGCGGCAGCTCAAGGAGGCGGATCTTCTCGTCGGCGACGAGAAGGTCGTACTGTCTACGATCCACAAGGCGAAGGGGCGTCAGTTCGACGCCGTGGTGATTCCCGACGTGTCGGATGTGCTGGATTGCGCAGGTGGGTCGTCCGGCGAGGCAGATCGCCTGCTGTATGTCGCCATGAGCAGGGCGAAGCGTCACCTGATGCTCTTCGGCTGTCCCGACACGCCCGTTTTCAGCCGCCTTGGGCCTTGCTTCGAAAAGGGGTACGTCAACTACTATCTGCGGAAGGCGACGGGAAGCGTTGCAAAAGGTGACTGGTTGGCGGAATGGGAAAGGCTCGCAGAATTGAACGAGGCGGGGCGCTGCGACGGCGAGTTGGCTTCGAAGGCTGTCGAATCGGGAAATGGACCAATCGTGCGAATGGCTTTGAAGGTCATGCGGCATGATCTGGACCGCGCATCTCTGCGGCGAAGATATCTTGAGATGGCGCGATCGCTTGCGGTGCCGTTCGATTGCCTTGAGACGCTTGTCGACTGCCTGTCTGATTGCTTTGGGCGCGACCTTGAGGTTCTCGGGGTGATTCGCATGCTGGCGCGGGCGTCGGCGCGGAGCGACGTGTGCGGCGCTGCATTGCGCTATGCCTGTTCTTCGGCGGAAGAAGACTCGCTGAGGGCCGATGCAATGGCTGCCATGGGCGACGCGCTGTACTGCCGCTCGGCCGAAGTGCGCGTTGCGGCGGCGACCGCGCTCTTTGATCTTGGCGAAGGGCGCTGGGCGGGTGCCGTAAAGGGAACCGCGGGCGACTTCGAGCGGCTCGGCAGGATCGCTGCGCCGTCGCATGACGCCGCGCTGCGGGAGATCATCGCCGCGGCAGAACGCAATGGCGACAGCGCGTATGCCAGAAAGCTGAGGCGAGTGGTGTTTCTGAGGGCGGCGCGAGTTGGATTGGCAACGCAAGCGTTGCCATCAGGACAGGGGCAAGCGTTGCCATCAGGACAGGGGCAAGCGTTGCCATCAGGACAGGGGCAAGCGCTGTCGTCGGGGCGGGGGCTGGCGCTGCCGTCGGGGCAGGGGCAGCGCTGGTAGTTGGAATTGTGATGAAAAGAGAAAGGTGTTGATCATGAGGTTGAGAGAAAAGAAGGAGATTCGCAGGTACAGGCGGTTTAACGGGTATGACTACACCCGGGGAGCGGCGCTGTTCATTACGATCGTTACAAACCCTCGGCGGCGGCTGTTCGGGGAAATCGTCGACGCCCGGCTTCGGAGAACTGCGCTGGGGCTTGCCGTCGAAAGCAGGTTGGCCGAGATGGCGCAGATGCCCGGCGTCTGCCTCTTCAACTTCGTTGTCATGCCTGACCATGTCCATCTGCAGCTCCATCTCCGCGCGGGGCTGCAGGATCCGCTTGTTGTGCTAGGGCGGGCGATAGGCGCGTTCAAGAGCCTCTGCGCGAAGGACTTCCACGAGCTGACGGGCGAGAGTGGCCCGCTCTGGCAGCAGGGCTACCACGACTGGATATGCGTGTCGGAGAAAATGATAGCCGCGGTCAACCGCTATATCGACTACAATCCGCTGAAGTTCGAGCTGCGCTACAACCAGCCCGAGTTCCTTGCGATTCGCGAGCCGATAGCGGCATGGCGGCTTCCGTCCGAAGAATTCTGGCGCGGCATAGGCGCGGTCGATCTCCTTGACGGAGACGCGCCTTTCCTCGCGCTGCGCATAAGCCGCAGACTCTCTTCGCGGCAGATCGCCGAGGCGGTCTCGCACATTCGCCGCCGCGTCGGCGACTATGTCTTCGTCGGCGGGTGGATAAGCCCGGGCGAGAAGGCGGTGCGCGACATGCTGCTTGCAGAGCCGCGGGGGAGGATCGTGCAGATACTGCCCTCGGCGATGCCGCACGACTACAGGGTGGGCAGCATGTGGCTCGAGGCGGTGCGCGACCGACGCGCGGCGATCATCGCGCGCGGCAACAGCGAGGTCGAGTTCTCCCGCGCGGCGTGTCTGGAGGTCAACGAGGTGGCGGCGGAATTGGCAGCGCAAGCGCTGCCATCAGGACAGGGGCTGGCGCTGCCATCGGAGCGGGGGCTGGCGGCGGCTTGCGGCAAGGCGGTGTACTGGCTGCCGGAGGGGCCGAGGCTTGTTTCTTGACGACACCGCTTGCGGTGTCCGTTTCGGGAATCGACTCCAAGGTTGGCTTTTGCGGCTTGGCACGGAAGTTGCTATCTGTTTGGCATGAAGCAGAACATGACATTGCAGAAGCGAGGAGACAAGACATGCCGGCTTGAACTTTCCCGCAACACGGTGCGGAAGTATTTGCAGGAAAATATGGTATAATAGCGGCGCTATGGGATTCTTCAAGGCATACGACATGCGCGGCACATTTGCCGCGGACTTCGACCTGGACACCGTCTACAGGGTGGGGCTCGCCCTGCCGAAGGTGGTGAAGGGAAATCGCTGGCTCGTCGGACGCGACTGCCGCACGACTAGCGACGCCGTTCACGACGCGCTCGTGAAGGGGCTAGCCGAGGCGGGCGCCGAAGTGAGCGACCTCGGACTCTGCACGACGCCGATGGTCTACTACTTCACGGCCGCCGACGGATTCGACGGCTCGGTGATGATAACGGCGTCGCACAATCCGCCGTCCGACAACGGACTCAAGGTCTCCAAGGCGACGGCGCTTCCCGTCGGATACGCCAACGGACTCAACGAAGTCGAGAAGCTGGTCGGGCAAGACGAGAGACGCGTGACGTCAGACGAGAGTTCCGCGTCTCACGTCTCACGTCCCGTGTCAGGAGCTCTCGACCGCTACGTCGCCTGGCAGAAAGAGCGCTGCGGCGACTTCTCGGGCCTTAGGTTCGCCGTCGACTGCTCCAACGGAATGTCCTCGCTCTTCGCGCGCGAGATGTTCCCGGGCGCGGTGCTGCTGAACGACACGCCTGACGGGACCTTCCCGAACCACTCGCCGAATCCGCTTAAAAGCGACGCGCGCGAACAGCTTGCGAAGGTCGTGCGCGAGAAGAGGCTCGACTGCGGCGTAATCTTCGACGGAGACGCGGACCGCGCGATGTTCGTGGACGAAAAAGGTGAGTTCGTCCAGCCCGACTACCTCGTTCCCATCGTGGCTCGCGCAACGCTCGGTCACCCAGCCACCCAACCACCTAACCACCTAACCACCCAACTACCTAACCACCTTAAGATCATCCACGACGTGAGGACTTCGCGCGGCGCAATCGAGACGCTGCGCGAGGACGGATTCGAGCCGGTGATGGTTCCGGTGGGGCATGCCTTCGCGAAGCCGATCCTGCGCGAGTGCGGTGCGCTGTGCGGAGGCGAACTCGCCGGCCACTACTACTTCAGCGAGTTCTTCGGATGCGACTCGGGCCTTCTCGCCGCGACGCGCATACTCTCCGAAGTCGCGAAGGCGAAGGCCGCGGGAAAGACGTTCTCCGAGATGATGAAGCCCATCGTCTCGCGCTACGCGAACTCGGGGGAGCTCAACTTCAGGGTCGAGGACAAAGACGCGGCGATCGCGCGCGTCCTCGCGGCGGCGGCGAAGCTTGCGCGCGAGACGGGCAGGAGCGAGATGGACGGCGTCCGCCTCGAGTTCGACGAGGGCTGGATAAGCGTGAGGAAGTCCAACACCGAGCCGTATCTACGTCTTCTCGTGGAGTGCCGGACGAAGGACATGCTGGAAAAGTGGGTGAAGATTCTTTCGGAGGCGATAGAGGCGAAATGAAGGTAGACTTCCACGTTCATTCGACGGCGAGCGACGGGACGTTCGCGCCGTCCGAGCTCGTCGAGCAGGCGGAGCGCGGCGCATTTGCCGCGTTCGCGCTGACGGACCACGACAACTGCGACGGCGTCGCGGAGTTCCTTGCGGCGGAGGCTTCCGTTCCGCGCATCGCGGGCGTCGAGCTTTCCATCGATCCGGGCGAGGGCTTCGACAGGTTCCATCTGCTCGCCCTCGGCGTGGATCCGCGGAACGCGGAGCTGAGGGCGTTCCTGCGCAGGATTCTCGAGGGGCGCAACGGACGCAACGAGCGCATCTTCGCGAACTTCCACAGGCTTGGCATCGACATAAAGCCGGAGCCTCACGGCGAGGTCCTGGCGCGTCCGCACTTCGCGCGGTGGCTCGTCGAGAACGGCTACGCGGCGGACATCCCGTCTGCGTTCGAGAAGTACCTCCTCTCCGACTCTCCTGCGGAGACGCGCTGCTACGAGGAGCGGTACCATCCGTCGCAGGAGGAGACGTTCCGCATCGTGCACGCGGCGGGCGGGATATGCTTGATGGCGCATCCGAAGTACTGGCGCAGGGAGTGGAAGCGGAGCGGATGCGACTATGCCGCGGCGGAGCGCGAGCTCGCGCGGCTGAAGGAGGCGGGTCTCGACGGACTCGAGTGCCACTACCAGGCGAACCTGCCGGAGGAGAACATGGAGTTCACGCGCATCGCGGCGAGGCTCGGTCTGCTGAAGTCCGCCGGGAGCGACTTCCACGGCGCGAACAAGCCGACGATTCCGCTCGGCATGGAGGTGGAGGAGTCGTTCATAGCTCCGCTGATGGAGGCGCTGGGGATCATCCGCGCCTGACGCGCGGCAGAGAGGAAGACACAGGGGTTTTATGGGAACGGTA
Source organism: Kiritimatiellia bacterium (assembly GCA_016284515.1). GTDB lineage: Bacteria > Verrucomicrobiota > Kiritimatiellia > RFP12 > UBA1067 > UBA1067. The sequence goes on from JAEEOY010000023.1 coordinate 11,449, forward strand.
GAAAAAATAGCGGGTCTTATCGCTGAGACGAGTTCGTCTCTTCCGAAAGACGTTGAGAAGGCGCTCGCGGCGGCGCTTCGCAGGGAGGAGCGCGGCGGATCCGCCGCGGTCGTGCTGCGGACGATACTGGACAACGTGGCGACTGCGCGCCGCGGGGGGTCCCCGCTGTGCCAGGACACGGGGACTCTTGCGTTCTACGTGGACGAGTCGCTCAGGCGCAAGGTGACGCCGGCGGTCATAAAGAAGGCCGTCGCACTGGCGACGAAGCGCGGGGCGCTGAGGAAGAACTGCATCGACTCCGTCTCCGGGAAGTCGTACGACGACAACTGCGCGGACGGCGCGCCGGTGATACACTACGTCGACTGGATGGAGAAGGGCTGCGTGGAGCTTGTCCTAAAGGGCGGCGGGAGCGAGAACATGTCCCGCCAGTACTCCCTGCCCGACTCCGCGCTCGGGGCGGGGCGGGACCTCGCGGGGGTGCGGAAGTGCATTCTCGACGCAGTCGTCAAGGCGCAGGGATACGGATGCGCGCCGGGGATTCTCGGCGTGTGCATCGGCGGTGACCGCGCGACGGCGTACGAAGTCGCGAAGGAGCAGCTGCTCAGGCCGCTGGGCAAGGAGGGCGATTCCGCCGATCCGACGCTGCGCAGGCTGGAGAGGCAGGTCCTGAAGGACGCGAACTCGCTTGGGATAGGTCCGATGGGGCTTGGCGGGAAGACGATCCTGCTCGGCGTCAGGATCGCGTCGCGTCCCCGCGTGCCGGCGTCGTTCTTCGTCACCGTCGCCTACATGTGCTGGGCGTGCAGAAGGAAAGTCGAAAAGTTGAAAGGTTGAAGGGCACGGTATGAAAAAGCTTGAATATCCATTTGACGAGGGGCAGGTGCGCGCGCTGAAGGCGGGCGACGCGGTGAGCCTGTCGGGGCTGGTGCACACGGGGCGCGACAAGTTCCACAAGTTCTTCGCGGACGGCGGGAAGATCCTGGTGGACTTCCGCGACGGCGCGCTGTACCACTGCGGGCCGGTGTGCGTAGCGGACGGCGCGTCGGGGTGGCGCGTCGTGTCCGCCGGGCCTACGACGTCCGTGCGGGAGAATCCGTACGAGCCGGCGTTCATAGAGTCGTCCGGCGTTAGGATCATAATCGGGAAGGGCGGGATGGACGCGGCGACGCTTGCGGCGATGAAGCGCTGCGGCTGCGTCTACGTGCAGGCCGTCGGGGGCGCGGGGGCGCTGTATGCGGCGTCCGTGAAGCGCGTCGCTGGCGTGGATCTCCTGGAGGAGTTCGGCGCGGCGGAGGCGTGCTGGCATTTCGAGGTGGAGGATTTCAGGGGCGTAGTGGCCATGGATGCGCACGGAAATTCCCTTTTTGCAGAAGTTGCCGCCGAGTCGCGGGCCAAATTTGATATAATATCCCAATCATGAAATGGACCAAGTCTCTCATCCAGACGCTCCGGGAGAATCCCGGTGACGCAGAAATCGACTCTCACAAGCTCCTTATCCGCGCGGGGCTCGCGCGCAAGGTGGCGGGCGGGCTCTATGCCTACCTGCCGCTCGGGATGCGTTCGCTGAGGAAAATACAGCAGATAGTCCGCGAGGAGATGGACCGCGCGGGCGCGCTTGAGATCGTCTCGCCGATCCTCCAGCCGGCGGAGCTGTGGCGCACCACGGGGCGCTGGGACACGATGGGGCCGAACATGTTCAAGCTCCGCGACCGCGGCGAGCACGAGTTCGCGCTTGGTCCGACGGCCGAGGAGGTGTTCACCGACCTCGCGAAGTCGCTCATCAGCTCCTACCGCCAGCTGCCGGTCACAATCTACCAGATCCAGTGGAAGTTCCGCGACGAGACGCGTCCGCGCTTCGGCCTCATGCGCTCCAAGGAGTTCCTCATGAAGGACGCCTACTCCTTCGACGTCGACGCCGAGGGGGCTGACAAGAGCTACTGGAACATGTACCACGCCTACGAGCGCATCTACGAGCGCTGCGGGCTCAAGGCAGTGCCCGTGCAGGCCGACGGAGGCGACATGGGCGACTCGATGACGCACGAGTTCCACGTTCTCGCCGACGCGGGAGAGGACGGCATCGCGTTCTGCGAGGGCTGCGGCTACGCGGCGAACCTCGAGAAGGCGGAGCGCAGGGTCGCTCCGCGCGCGGACGCCGAATGCCCCTCATACGAGGAGGTCCACACGCCTGGCGCGAAGACGATCGAGCAGGTCGCGGCGTTCATGGGCCTTTCGGGGTCCGCGTTCGTCAAGTCGCTCATCTACTCCGCCGACGGAAAGCCCGTCATGGTGTGCGTCGAGGGTGATCGCGACGTCAACGACGTGAAGCTCAAGCGCTTCCTCGGCGCGAAGAAGGTCGAGCTCGCGGACTTCGAGACGGTGCTCAAGGCCTCCGGCGCGAACGCGGGGTCCGTCGGGCCCGTCAAGCCGGCGGACGCCTCGCTCCGCATCGTGTGCGACATCGCGCTCAAGGGCGCGAGGGGCTGCATCGTCGGCGCGAACAAGGACGACTACCACCTCAAGAACGTCGACCTTGCGCGCGACTGCAATATCGCGGACGCCGACTTCGCGGACCTCGTCATCGCGAGAGAAGGCGACATCTGCGCGAAGTGCGGCAAGCCGATGGCGATCAAGCGCGGCATCGAGGTCGGGCAGGTCTTCAAGCTCGGCACGAAGTACTCCGCCGCGTTCAACGCCGTCTACAAGAACGACAAGCTCGAGGAGCACGTGATGATCATGGGCTGCTACGGCGTCGGCGTTAGCCGCACCCTGCAGGCCGTCATCGAGCAGAGCCACGACAAGGACGGAATCGTCTGGCCCGCGTCCGTCGCGCCGTACCAGGTGATCGTCGAGAACCTCGATCCCGACAAGGAGGAGGTCACGAAGGTCGCGGACGAGCTGGAGTCCGCGCTCGAGGCGAAGGGAATCGACGTTCTTGTCGACGACCGCGCCGAGAGGCCGGGCGTCAAGTTCAAGGACGCGGACCTTATCGGCTTCCCCGTGCGCGTCGTCGTAGGCGCGAAGGGGCTCGCGAACGGAGGCGTCGAGGTGAAGCGCCGTGACGAGGACAAGTCGAAGACGCGCATCGTCGCGCCCGCAGAGGCCGCCGCGCTCGTCGCGGAAGTCCTGTCCAAGTAGCGATTCGACTTCCAACCTTCAACCTTTAACCTTCAACCAGGCGGATTATGGAAATTGAACTTAACGCGGTGAATTTCGAGGCGGAGGTCGAGAAGTCGGCCACTCCGGTTCTTGTGGACTTCTGGGCGACGTGGTGCGGTCCGTGCATGATGCTCGGCCCCGTCGTCGCCGAGATCGCGTCCGAGCGCGAGGGCACGCTCAAGGTCGGCAAGGTCAACGTCGACGAGAGCCCGGAGCTGGCGGCGCGCTTCGGCGTGATGTCGATTCCGGCCGTGTTCCTCTTCAGGGACGGCAAGGTGGCGAAGCAGGCCGTCGGATACATGCCGAAGGCCGACCTCCTCGCCGCGCTCGGTCTTTAGTCCGCAAACAACGAAAAATCCACTGCCAATACCATGAAAATGAAATTCAGGCTGACTGCGGCGTGCGCTGTTCTTGCGCTTGCCGGATGCATCTCCTTCACTTCCGTCGAATATCCGTCGGCGATCGACGAGGGGTTCGTCGAATGCGAGTGCGTAGGGGCTCTCGACGACGCGGTCGCGTCGGGCGGGAACTTCGTCGCGCGCTTCGAGTTCCTTCCGGGCGACGGTGCGGCGTCCGGCGCGATGCTCCCGGCTCTCAGCGACAACGTGGGCAGGCAGATCTGGGGCAAGGACAAGAACTTCGCCGGGAACGGAAGCTACGTGCGCAAGGCGGGCATGTGGAATTTCGAGGAGGTGCGCGTCGTTGACGGAGAGCTCGAGGTGATGCTGAACGGCTACGTCGTGACGAGGGCGAAGAAGGGCGAGTTCGTTCCGGGCGTCACGCGCTGGATCGGCTACGCCGGCGGCGAGCAGGTGAGGAACCTCCGCATCAGGAGGCTTCCGTCGTCCGCGACGATGGACGGCAGGGAGGGCGCGACGCGCGGACCTGCGAAGGGCGACGGCGAGGGCTGGGTCGCGTGCTTCGACGGAGACGAGAGCGACCTCGGCGAGTTCTGGAAGGGCGTGACGACAGAGGAGAAGTTTGACAATCCGATTGTGCGCCAGGCCGCGACGCCGGAGAAGCGCGCCGTCATGCAGGAGAAGGCGGACAGGGATCGCGACGCGCACTGGACGGTCAGGAACGGGGCGCTCCACTTCGACGGATTCAAGGGCGGCTACTCGCTCGCGACGAAGGAGGACTACGAGGACTTCGAGATGTGGGCCGACTGGCGAATCCTCTCGATCACCGGCGACTCGGGGCTGTATCTGCGCGGATCGCCGCAGGTGCAGATATGGGACGCGCACAACCAGTGGCACATCGGCTCCGGCGGACTCTACAACAACGAGCGCAATCCGTCGAAGGCGCTCTCCATCGCGGACGCGAAGGTGGGCGACTGGAACCGCTTCCACGTGATCATGCGCGGCGACAAGGTGACGGTGTGGCTCAACGGCGTGCTGGTCGTGGACAACGTCACGCTTGAGAACTACTGGGACAGGAAGCGTCCGATCTTCTTCAAGGAGCAGATCGAGCTGCAGTGCCACGGCGACCCGACCGAGTGGCGCAACATCTTCATCCGTCCGCTGCCCGTGCGCACCATTTCCTCGGACCGCGTCGGCGTGTGCAGCTGGAGCTGGCGCAAGCCGCTCCGCGAGGTTGCTGCGGCGATGGACTCCGCCGGGGTGAGGGGAATCCACCTCGCGCTCGGGCCGTTCATCAGCCCCGACGGGCGCCACGGAGAGGGCGAGAGCAAGGAGACGTGGGATTTCGTCCGCCGCCAGGTTACGTCCGGCAGATGGAAGCTCATGTCCACGATGATAGGCACGATCGGCGAGGACTACTCGTCGCTGGAGACCATTCGGAAGACTGGCGGAATCGTCCCCGACGAGCATTGGGAGGCAAACAAGAAGATCGTCACGGCCGGCGCGAGGCTCACCCAGCAGCTCGGATGCCGCTACATGTCGCTGCATGGCGGCTTCCTGGACGAGAGCGACCCGAAGGCCTTCGCGAAGTACGTCGAGCGCATCGAGTGGATCCGCGACGAGGCGAAGAAGTACGGCGTCACGATACTGCTCGAGTCCGGACAGGAGACGGCGGAGGATCTCGCCCGCTTCCTCGAGAAGGTGCCCGGCGTCTACGTCAACTTCGACCCTGCGAACATGATCCTGTACGGAAAGGGCGAGCCTCGCGAGGCCGTGAAGCTCCTTGCGCCGTGGATCCGCCAGGTGCACGTAAAGGACGCGCTCTTCACGCAGAAGCCCGGGACGTGGGGCGAGGAGGTTCCGTGGGGCGACGGCGCAGTCGGTGCGCGTTCGTTCATCAACGACCTCGAGTCGCTTGGCTTCACGGGCAACTACGTGATCGAACGCGAGGCGGGAGACTGCCGCGCGAAGGACATCCGCCTCGCGGCGGAGCGCATCATGAAGTAGTCGCTTCGCGCGGGTATACTTTCGGGTGATTGAAGACCTAGTCGGCTTTTGGTAAAATTTATTAAAAATACAACAAGAACAAAGGAGCTACAATGCAGAACATAAGACTTGCGGCCGTTTCCGCGATGGTTCTGGTCGCCGCTGCGGCGGGGGCAAAGGAGGTCTGGCGCGATCCGGGCGTGACGCAGCGGAACAAGATGCCCGCGCGCGCCATCATGGTGCCGTGCGAATCGAAGGCCATGGCGCTCGCCGTGGCGAAGGGCGAGAAGCCGCGCATTGAGTCGAAGTGGCTCAAGTCGCTGAACGGCGAGTGGGACTTCAGCTGGAAGCACGACTTCTACGCGAAGGAATGGGAGAAGACGGCCAAGATCGCCGTCCCCGGATGCTGGCAGCTCCAGGGCGAGTACGATCCCGCGCTCTACACAAACGTGACGTATCCGATCGTCGGCTGGAAGGAGGGCGATCCCTACGCCGAGCCGCCGGAGTGGTTCACCAGCCGCTACTTCCGCAACCCGGTCGGGCTCTACAAGCGTTCGTTCACCGTTCCCGCCGACTGGAAGAACCGCCGCGTCGTCATCCACTTCGGCGGCGTGTCGTCCGCGATGTTCCTCCGCATCAACGGCAAGGAGGTCGGCTACTCGCAGGACAGCCGCCTGCCGGCGGAGTTCGACGTCACCCCGTTTCTGAAGGACGGCGAGAACGCGCTCGAGGTCGAGGTTCTCAAGCACTGCGACGGAACGTTCCTTGAGGACCAGGACTTCTGGCGCCTCTCGGGAATCTTCCGCGACGTGTGGCTCGTCGCAGAGGGCAAGGATGCGCCGTACGACCTCATCGTGGATGCGCAGCTCTCAGACGACTTCAAGACTGGTACGCTTGTCGTGCGTGACGCGGAGGGGAAGGCGCTTCTCGAGAAGAAATACGAGAATCCGAAGCTCTGGAGCTGCGAGGCGCCGAACATGTACTACGAGACGGTTTCCGCGGGCGGGGCGGTGTATCCCGTCGCATTCGGATTCCGCAAGGTCGAGATCAAGGATTCGGTCATCTACATCAACGGCAAGAGGGCGCTCTTCATGGGCACCGACCGCCACGAAATGGAGCCTGCGACCGGCTATTCCGTCACGCTCGAGGGCATGAAGCGCGACATCGAGATCTTCCACGACCTCAACATCAACGCCGTCAGGACGTCGCACTATCCGAACGACCCCACGTGGTACGAGCTCTGCGACCGCGAGGGCATCTACGTCGTCTGCGAGGCGAACATCGAGTCCCATGGCGCAGGCTTCGGCGAGGGTTCTCTTGCCAAGAACGCGCTCTACCACGACGCGCACGTCGAGCGCGGCTCGAACATGGTCAAGACGCTCCGCAACCATCCGTCGATCGTCATCTGGTCGCTGGGCAACGAGGCGGGCGACGGACCTAACTTCGCCGACGAGTACAAGGCGATGCGTGCGATTGATCCGACGCGTCCGATCCAGTACGAGGGCGCGCAGGATTCCGACCACAGCGACGTGAAGTGCCCGATGTACGCCAAGCCCTGGCACGCCGAGAACTACGTGAAGAACAATCCGAAGAAGCCATTCGTCCTCTGCGAGTACACGCACGCGATGGGCAACTCCAACGGCGACATCCAGGACTACTGGGACCTCGTGAGGAAGTATCCGTCCATGCAGGGCGGCTTCATCTGGGACTTCGTCGACCAGGCGCTCTGGAAGACCGACGACCGCGGGACGTGGCTCGCCTACGGCGGCGACTTCGGCGACAAGCCGAACGACGACAACTTCAACTGCAACGGCTTTGTCGCTGCGGACCGTACGTACCATCCGGGCGCCTACGAGATCAAGCACGCCTACCAGCCCGTACACGTCGACTCGTGGGACTGGGAGACGAAGACCGCGAAGATATACAACGCCTACCGTTTCTCGACGCTTGACCACCTCAACGCCCACTGGATCGTCACGAAGGGCGGGAAGATCGTCAAGGACGGACTCCTCGACGTCAAGGGCTTCGAGCCCGACACCGTCAAGGAGATCAAGGTCGCCGATGTTCCGGACGGGGACGCGATTACGTTCCTCTTCGTGCGCGGAGAGTTCGACCTTGACGAGGACGGACGTCCCGATGTCGCGGCGATGGACCAGTTCACGAAGCCGTTCGAGCCCGTCGCGGCGCCTGCCGCAGGCAAGGCCGTGGCTGACCATCCGTTCAGGATGAACTTCTGGCGCGCGCCGACAGACAACGACCGCGGGTGGAACATGCCCAAGAACTGCGCCGCGTGGAAGGGCGCGACGGAGACGCAGAAGCTTCCCGAGGGATGCACGGCTGACTTCAAGGTCTCCAAGGTCGAGAAGGGCTACCTCGTCGAGCTCAAGGTTGTCATCGGCGAGAAGCAGCAGCCCGTCCCGCGCATCGGCGTGACGTTCACGATCCCGAAGGAACTGACGAACGTCGAGTGGTACGGAATGGGCCCGTGGGAGAACTACTCCGACCGCCGCACCGCCGCGCTGCTGGACGTCTGGAAGGCGTCCGTCGGACTCGTCAGCGGCCTTGCGTGCGAGGACGGATACATCGACTATCCGGAGTTCCGCCTCAACCCCGACAACTACTCCGAGCCGGGCGAGCAGGGCTACCGCACGGACTGCCGCTGGATCTCCTTCGGCGACGGGAAGGGCAAGACCGTCAAGGTCACGGCGCTCGGCGCGCCCGTCGGCTTCAACGCGTGGCCCTACTCGCAGTCCGCGCTCGAGAGGGCGAAGCACCAGTGGGACCTCTCCGTTGAGGACGAGATCACCGTCAACGTCGACGCGGTCCAGATGGGCGTCGGTGGTGACGACAGCTGGGGCGCGAGGCCCCATGGCGACAACATGGTCGGCAAGGGCGAGTATAGCCTGAGCTTCCTCGTCGAGGGACTGTGACGTCCGACAGGAACAAGGGCATACTCTGCATAGTTGCGAGCGCCTTCGGCTTTGCGCTGATGGCGCTCTTTGTGCGTCTATGCGATGATTTCGGAGGGAGCGTCTCCTGTTTCCAGAAGAGCTTCTTCCGAAACGTCATCGCGCTCGCGATCGCAGTGGCGGTGTTCATGAAGGGGGGACGCCATCCATCATTCGTAATTCATAATTCATCATCAATAATTCACCATCCCCTCCTGCCCCTTGTCCTCCGCTCGGTGTTCGGCACGGTCGGCATCTTCGCCAACTTCTATGCGCTGTCGAGGATTCCGATCGGCGAGGCGATGACGCTCAACAAGACGGCGCCGTTCTTCACAGTCTTCTTCTCGTGGCTTTTCCTGGGCGAGAGAGTTTCGCGCCGCCAGGTGCTGTGCCTCGTCTTCGCCTTTGTCGGCGCGATGCTGGTGATGAAGCCGGGATTCTCCGGAGATGACGCGCTGGCGTCGGCGCTGGCGCTCACGGGCGGACTCGGCGCGGGGCTTGCATATGTGTGCGTTCACCAGCTCGGACGCATGAAGGTCGACGGCGCGCTTATCGTGCTCTTCTTCAGCGCGTTCTCTTGCCTCGCGTCGCTTCCGTTCGTCGTAGCGGACTACTCTCCGATGACGTGGAGCCAGGTCGCGATCCTGCTTGGCGCAGGCGTTGGCGCGGCGATAGGCCAGTTCGGCGTAACTGCAGCGTACCGCTACGCGGAACCGCGCTCCATAGCGGCTTTCGACTACACGAACGTCATCTTCACGGCGCTCTTCGGCTTCATGTTCTTCTCGCAGGTTCCGGACCTCCTCTCCGTCGCCGGATTCGCCGTGATTCTCCTCGCGGCGCTGCGTCTGCGCTCGTAGCCGTTCGGACGGCGCCCCGCATCCGCTCGGTTTTGGTATAATATAGCAAGCTGCAATGACATGATGCGCAATCCAAAGGAGATGCCAATTGACTGTTGACGAGGCTTTTTCGCTGATAGACCGCGCGGTGGAGACCGGACGCGCGGCGCACGGCTATCTTGTGTGCGGCGACCTGCGCGGGTCGTGCGACGTGCTTGCGGACAGGGTGCTGCGCCGCCTGTTTCCGGACCAGACCGTGCAGATCGAGCAGCGCTGCCATCCCGACGTCGCCTGGCTCGAGCCCGAGGGCCGCTCGCGCACCATCCACGTGAAGTCGATACGCGAACGCATCGTTGAGCCGATGTCCGCCACCGCGTTCTCTGGCGGATGGAAGGCGGGAGTCGTCGTGGGGGCGGACAGGATGGAGGAGGAGGCCGCGAACGCTTTTCTGAAGACGCTCGAGGAGCCTCCGCCGAAGACGATGTTCCTTCTGCTCACGGACCAGCCGGACGCCGTGATGCCCACGATTGTGTCCCGCGCGCAGCGCATCGACCTTCCGCTTTCCGAGGGAGTGCTCGAAGGCGACGCATACGACGCGGTGGCGGAGGTGCTCGAATCCCGTGGCGTCGAAGGCGTCTACGCGAAGGCGCAGGCCGGGAAGCGCCTGGCAGAGATTCTCGGAGAGGTGAAGGACGCAGCTGAGGACGAAGATGTCGCTATCGCGCGCAAGGCGTTCTACAAGACTGTGATGGGGTTTGTGCGCGGATGGATGGTAGGCGGGCTCGTTCCGCGCTTCCAGGCGTTCCGCAACGTGGCGGCTGTGGAGGATGCGTTCCGCCAGAGCGAGAGGTACCTGCCGGACGAAGCGGTGCTGAGCCTGATGGCCGACCGCCTCGTGTGGCCGCGGAAAGAGGCGGAAGAATGAAGCTGTCGCTTTCAACGAACTGGTGCAACAGGCGCATTGAGGACGGACGCGCCATCGCCGACAAGGCGCTTGAGCTCGGTTTCAGCGAACTCGAGCTCGGCTTCCACACAACGCTCCGCCAGGTCGAGGGCTTCAAGGCGAGGCTCGACCAGATTCCGGTCGGAAGCGTCCATGCCTTCTGTCCCGTTCCGCTTTCCGCCCCGCAGGGCTATCCCGAGCTCTACCAGCTCGCGAGCCTCGACGAGGAGGCGCGCAAGATGGCGGTGCTGCAGGTGACGCGGAACATCGAGTTCGCGGCGGACATCGGGGCGGACACGGTGGTGCTCCACGCCGGAAGGGTTCCGTTCGGAAGGATCTTCGACAGAATCGACTCGGGCTCGCTGCGCCAGGCCCGCTCGGACAACGAAGGCGGCGTGAAGTCTGCCGCGTACGAGAAGATGCTCCGCCGCGCGATGGACCGCCGCTGGAAGCGCGGCATGAAGACTCTGGACGCGTTCAGGAAGACGCTTTCCGCGCTTGTGCCGCTGCTGACGAAGAAGGGCGTGACGCTCGCGCTGGAGAACCTTCCGTACCTGGAGGGCTTCCCCGCGGAGTGGGAACTTCAGAAGATTATCTGCGAGTTCGGATCCTCGGGCGTGAAGGGCTGGTTCGACACTGGACACGACCGCGTGCGGGAGATGTACCGCTGGCGCGGGGAGGTCAAGGTGGCGAACCAGGCGGAGTACGCGCGACTCCTATTCGCGGGGATGCATCTCAACGACGTCGAGGACTTCAACGACGACCACTTCGCGCCGGGCGACGGCAAGGTGGACTTCGCCGCGCTGAAGGACTTTGCCGCGAACGTGCGGCACGTCGTCTTCGAACCTTCGCAGCTGGTCGAGGAGGAGCGACTCCGGGCCGGTATCGCGCATATCCGCAAGCTTTGGGGCGCTGCCGGATGAAGCCACCCCGGACGCCTTGCAGAACACACGTGGAAATGATATTATTGACGACATGAACATTCCGCTTCTCATTGCTGTCATAGTCCTGGAGACGAGCCAGAACGGCATCGACCTCAAGATCGACGCCGACCGCACGGTGGTCGATCCCGGCAGGAGCGTTTTTCTCACCGTGACGATGAAGACTCCGGCCGACGTGAAGGCGTCGCTTCCCGACCTGCGCGAGCGCGTGCGCGGGTTCTCGCTTGCGGAGGAGTACGCAGGGAAGCCCGTGAAGAACGCGGACGGCTCGCTCGTCGAGACGTTCAACTGGAAACTCGTCCCGGAGCCGTGCGCGGAAGTCTACAAGATCGCGCCTTTCGCCGTAAGCGCGTCGCCGAAGCTCCTGTCCTCGCGCGACGACGACGGGAAGTTCTCCTTTGTCGCGGGGCCGGTGGTGTTCGAGAATCCGCCGCCGCGCGAGACGGTGACGGGAGGAATGGAGGCGGATCCGAAGAAGGACCTTCCTCCGCTCTCGTGGAAGCTCGTCGGATGGTGCGCCGCGCTTGCGCTCGCGGCGGCGTGCGTGCTCGCAGGCGTGTGGTTCCTGCTGCGCTACGTCGCGCGGCGCGTCAAGGAGCATCGCATGAGCCCGATCGAGCGCGCGTGGGTCGAGCTGGACAGGCTGCTCAGGAAGGGGCTTCCTGGGCGCGGACGCTACAAGGACTTCTACGTCGAGCTCACGATGGTCGTCAGGCGCTACGTGCAGCGCAAGTACGGCATCAAGGCGCCGCACCTCACGACGGAGGAGTTCTTCGAGGAAATCGGCGCGCGCGGGATGAAGAGCGAGCACCTGAGGAGGTTCCTCGAGTCCGCCGACCTCGTGAAGTTCGCAGGCGTGCAGGCGACGCCGGAGATGGCGGACGAGGCGACGGACAGCGCACGCGGCTACCTCAAGGGCGACAGCGCGTCCGCGATTTGATATAATATTCCCGACAGGAGGCTATTCAGTTGGCGCAGGTGCATGTCATAATCGGCGAGGACGAGTATCTCGTCTCGGAAGCCGCGAAGAGGATCGTCGGGGACGGTATCGGACTCGAGACGGTCGACTCCGCCAATTCCTCGAACGCCGAGGCGCAGCTGAAGGACATCCGCGAGGCGGAGGCCTCGCTTATGACGCCTCCGTTCCTCGACCCGAAGAAGACGACATGGTGGCGCAACGTCGGTTTCCTGCCGCAGGGCGGGAAGGGCGCGCCGAGCGAGGAAGTGAAGGAGGCGCTCGAGAAATTCGCCCAGAAGCTGGCCGCGGCGAATCTGCCGGAGAACCAGCACTTCATCCTCTCCGGTCCGCGCCTGATGCAGACCTCGATCTTCGCGAAGACATTGAAGGCGTCCGTGGAGATGGCTGTCTTCGCGGCCGGAAAGCCGTCCGAGCAGGCCCGCAACGCCGTCGTTCGGGCGGTGGATTTCGCCGCGGAGATGGGGTTGAAGTTCGCGCCCGGCGCGGCGGAGGCGTTCGTCGCGCACGTGGGGCCGGACTCCCGCTCGCTGATGTCCGAGCTCGGCAAGATGCGCGACTACCTGGGACCCAAGAAGAACGTGATTTCGGAGTCCGACATCGCCGAGATAACCTCGCAGGGCGCGGGCGTGGAGCCTGCGGTGTGGTCGATAACCGACGCGCTCGGCGAGCGCAACCTCAAGAAGGCGCTCGAGGCGGTTTCGCGCTTCGAGGGCGAGAACGGATTCGCCGTTCTCGTCTCGACGGTCGCGGAGAAGTTCTTCCGTCAGCTCGCGGAACTCAAGGACGCGCAAGCGCGCGGCGTGCTGCGCGAGGCGACTGAGGGAATGGCGCCCTGGATGGCGCGCAAGACGGAGTCTCAGCTCGGCAACTGGTCGCTCAACGAGCTGCGCGCGGCGCACTACCGGTTCCAGGACCTCCGCGAGAGGGCGGTCTCGTCGCAGTCCGCGGAGGCGCTCGTGGTGCCGCGCATCGTGCAGGCGTGCAGAAGGAGGCGGGCATGAACTTCAGGCAGATGCTCAATCTCCGCCAGGCCGCGGAACACGTCCACATGGATCCGAACGAGCTCAAGCACGTCGCGCAGCGCGGCGAGATCGCGCACGACATACACGGCGGGGACTTCTGGTTCGAGCACCGTGCGCTCGACGAGTGGGCGCAGCGCAACCTTCTCGCCTCGTCCGCGCGCGAGCAGATGCGCCAGCACAAGGTGATACTCGAGGAGAACCGCAGGGCGAACATGGCCGACTGGCGCGTGTGGAGCCTCTTCCGCGTGGAGGGAATCCTGCTCGGCGTCGCCGGCAAGGCGAAGGCGGGTATACTGCGCGACATGACGGACCTTGCGGACGCCACGGGGCTCGTATACGATCCGGACGCACTTTTCAAGGAGCTCGTCGCGCGCGAGGCGATCGCGTCCACGGCAGTAGGCGAAGGCGCGGCGTTCCTGCATCCGCGCTTCCACGATCCGTACATGTTCGAGGAGACCTTCATCGCCTACGGAAGGAGCGAGAGGCCGGTCTTCTTCGGCGCGGCGGACGGACAGGGCACGCGGCACTTCTTCCTCGTGTGCTCGACGGACCACGAAATGCATCTTCACATACTCTCGCGTCTCGCCGTGATGGCGCACGCGACGGAATTCCTCGCACGCCTCGACGAGGCGGCGTCCGCGGAGGATGTCATTGCCGCCATACGCGAGGCGGAGGAGGGGATCGTCTGATGAAGAGACTGTGGTTCTTCGACTTGGACGGTACGCTTGCCGACACGGACCGCGACATTCGCGAGTCGTGGAAGGCCGCGATGCGCGACATGGGGCTTTCCTGTCCGAACTTCGAAAGGGACTTCGTGGCGGGGCCGCCGATCGAAGAGATGGCGCGCGCGCTTTTCCCGGATTCCTACACGCCCGAGCTTGGTGCGGAGCTTCGCCGCCGGTTCGGCGAGCACTACGACAATGACGGTTTCCCCTACACGGTGGAGTATCCGGGAATCCTCGACCGCGTGCGTGCGCTCAAGGCGTCCGGCGCGACCGTCGTCATCGCGACGAACAAGCGCTATGTCGGCGCAAAGCTGATGGCGGAGAAGTTCGGGTGGTACGATGTCTTCGACGGCATCTACGCAGGCGACATGTACCGCGACGATCCCTCGATTGGAGCCCTCAAGAAGTCCGCGCTCCTCGCGCTCCTCATCGCGCGCTACGGCGCGAAGAGCGAGGAATGCGCCATCGTCGGCGACACGAAGAGCGACTTCCTCGCAGCGAAGGAGAACGGAATCGAATCCGTTGGCGTGCGCTGGGGTTATGGCACGCCGGAGGAGCTTGCCCTCGCCACGCGCGTCGTCTCGTCTCCGGACGAGATCTGACGGGCGAAATTCCCCATTGCGGAGTCGGTCGGATTATGACATAATATAGATAGGCGTGAGGGTTTCGTGTCTTGGCGGTCTGCGGTCAAAGGGTGGCCGTGGCGTTGTGCCGCGCGGGCGACGATCCTCTGCCAAGGAAGGGAAGATGACAAAGCAGAAGTTTCCAGATTGGTCGAAGTTCAACCCAGAATCCGCCGCGGCGGATTTGCCGCGGCTTCTCGCGGAGGCGGAGAAGGGCGTGGCGGAAATCGAATCGCTTGAGCCGCAGACGTTCGAGGAGCTCAACTGGCGCCTCAACGACGCAGTGCGTCCGCTCTGGGACGCGTGGGGAATGCTCTCGCACATGACGTCCGTGATGAATTCCGACGCCTGGCGCAAGGTAGAGGAGGAGTTCCAGCCGAAGATCGTCGAGATCTCGCTAAGGATATCGCAGTCGAAGCGGCTCAACGAGATCGCTAAGAACGTGCTGCAGCGCATCTCGTCGTGCGGGGGCGCCTCCCAAAACGCGACGCGCATCAGGATACTCAAGAAGTCCATCCAGGGCGCGGAGCTGTCGGGCGTTTCGCTCGAGGGCGAGAAGAAGGAGCGCTTCAACGAGATAGCGAAGAAGCTCGCGAAGCTCTCGATGGACTTCTCGAACTGCGTCCTCGACGCGACTAACGCGTTCAAGCTCGAGAAGGACGGGAAGACCTACACGATCGACGACGCGAACTATCCGGAGACGATGAAGCACTGCGCGGACCGCGAGGTGCGCGAGAAGCTCTTCCGCGCCCGCTCGACGCGCGCGCCGGAGAACGCTGCGCGCATCGACGAGATACTCGCGCTGAGGCGCGAGCGCGCGGCGATACTCGGCTTCGCGAACCCCGCCGAGGTCTCGCTCGCCACGAAGTGCGCGCCGTCCGTCGCGGCGGTGATGAAGATGATCGACGACCTCGATGCGGCGACGGAGAAGTGCGCGGTGGAGGAGAAGGCGGAGCTGGAGGCTTCCGCGGACGGCGCGAAGCTCGAGCCGTGGGACCTTTCGTTCTACGCGGAGCGGCTCAGGGAGAAGAAGTACGCGTATTCCGAGGAGGAGCTCAAGAAGCACTTCGAGGTGGAGGATGTCGTCGCGGGGCTCTTCAGGATGACGAAGTTCCTGTACGACGTCGACGTGAGGGAGCTCAAGGGCGGCGAGAAGCCGTCCGTGTGGCATCCGGACGTCAGGTTCTTCGAGGTCTCGGAGGGCGGCAGGCCGATCGCGCACTTCTACTTCGACCCCTATGTGCGAAACGGACAGAAGCGCGGCGGCGCGTGGATGAACGAGTTCCGCAACCGCTGCGACAGGCGCGGGGAGCTTCCGCTCGCGCTCGTGTGCACGAACTTCCCGAAGCCGGACGAGTCAGGGAAGGCGTACCTCCCGATGCGCGAGGTCGAGACGCTCTTCCACGAGTTCGGGCACGCCACGCAGTGCATGCTCACGAAGATCGGCGAGGAGGACGCGGCCGGAATCTCGCTCGTTGAGTGGGACGCCGTGGAGGTCGCGAGCCAGTTCAACGAGAACTGGTGCCTCGACGACCGCACGGGGATCAGGATCCCCGAGGACCTCAAGAAGAAGGTGCGCGCGGCGAAGAACTACCGCGCGGCGACGGCGTGCCGCCGCCAGCTCGCGTTCGGCAAGACGGACATGCTCCTGCACCTCGGCGCGGCGAAGGACGGGAAGACGCCGCGCGACGTGAAGACGGAGGTATTCCGCCACTTCGACATGCCGATGACGTCCGACGACCTGTTCCTCTGCTCGTTCACGCACATCTTCGCCGGCGGATACGCCGCGGGGTACTACGGGTACAAGTGGGCTGAGGTGATGAGCGCCGACTGCTACGGCGCGTTCGAGGAGGCGGGGCTTGAGGACGACGCCGCGGTGAAGCGCGTCGGCAAGGCGTACCGCGACACCGTGCTCGCGCTGGGCGGAAGCGAGTCGGCGTACGACGTGTTCCGCCGGTTCCGCGGGCGCGCGCCGGAGATCGACGCGATCCTGCGCCAGCAGGGGCTCAAGAGATGACGTACCGAGCAAAGAAGAACTTCGCCTCCATTCTCCCGTACGCGGTGTGGATGGTCATGATGATGCTGCTGCCGTCCACGAGCGAGTGCTATGCGGCGCGCACGCTCGTCACGGCGGTTCTTCTTTTCCCCTGCCTCTTCTACCTCGAACGCCACCACGGAGTCATCCACCGCAACAAGACGCTCTTCCCGGAGCTTGCGTGGGGCTTTCTCGTCGGAATCGTTGTGCTTGTGGCGTGGGTATGGCCGGAGCAGTTCGAGTGGTATCGGAAGTGGTGCATCTACGGCGACGGCGGTACGAGCACAATCGGCGAGAGCGACATGGTGCTGAAGCTTGTGAGGCTCGTCGGCAGCGCGTTCGTCATATCGGTCGCCGAGGAGCTCTTCTTCCGCCGCTGGCTCATGCGCTTTGCTGGCTTCTGGTGGATGGTGGCGCTCTTCGCCGTCGAGCACGACCGCTGGCTCGTCGGGGCGTTCGCGGGGCTTATGTACGGATGGCTCGCGCTCCGCAAGGGCCTTCTCTCCGCGATAGTCGCGCACGTCGTCACGAACCTCGCGCTCGGGCTCTACGTCCTCGAGACGGGCAACTGGCAGTTCTGGTGACGCCATAAGTGGCCGCTTTGAATGCCGCGCGCACTTATGGTATAATTTACAACCATGAACAAGGGTGAGATTCTGAAGTTTGGCCCCAACGTCCATCCGGCGCTGTGGGGCCAGGAAAGCTGGGAGATTTCGGTGCATCCGGCGGGGCCGAGCCTCGTTGCGGAAGGTGCGCGCGCGGGCGAGTCGCTTGCGGACGTCGAGCCGGGATTCCCGCTGCTTATCAAGGTAATCGACGCGAAGACGCGCCTCTCCGTGCAGGTGCATCCGAACGAGGAGACGCGAAAGCTCACGGGCGGCGATCCGAAGACAGAGATGTGGGCGATGCTGGAGGACGGCGTGATATACGCGGGCCTCAAGCCCGGCACGACCCCGGCGGACATCGAGTCGGCCGTGAAGTCCGGCCGCTTCGAGGAGCTTCTCGTGCGCCATGAGGCGAAGAAGGGCGAGGCGTTCTTCATCCCGGGCGGACTCGTCCACGCAATCGGCGACGGCGCGCTCATCTACGAGGTGCAGCAGAGCTCTGACACAACGTTCCGCCTCTATGACTGGAACCGCGTCGGCAAGGACGGCAAGCCGCGCGAGCTGCACGTCGAGAAGTCGCTCAAGGCAATCGACTATGCGCTTCCGGTGCCAGTTCCGTCAAGGGACGTGAAATGCCCGTTCTTCGACTTCCGCCAGCTCGACCTCGACGGGGAGCTCGAGCTTGAGGCGTCGGCGGGCTGCACGGTGCTTTTCGCCGCGGACGGTTCGTTCTCCGCGAACGGCGTGGAGGTCGCGAACCGCACTAGCGTTCTCGTCGGACCAGGCGCTCCTGTCGTCCTGCGCGGGAAGGCCCACGTCTTCGCGACGCGCTACATGTAGTTTCCATCTGAATCAAGTCACATAAAAGAGAACAGGGACATGAAAAAGCTGATGATCATCATTGCCGCCGCGGCGGCGCTCGCCGGATGCGGCGAGAAGAGCGACGGAACGAGGAAGTTTACGGTCGGATTCGACGCCGACTTCCCTCCGTACGGATTCAAGGAAGGCGCCGAGTACAAGGGCTTCGACCTCGATCTCGCGCGCGAGGTCTGCGCGCGCAAGGGCTGGACGTTCGTCGCGAATCCGATCAACTGGGACGCGAAGGACATGGAGCTCAACTCGGGCTCGATCGACTGCATCTGGAACGGATTCACGATGCAGGGACGCGAGGAGTCGTACACCTGGACCGTCCCCTACGTCGACAACTCGCAGGTCGTCCTCGTCAAGGCCGGCTCGCCTATAAAGACGCTCGCCGACCTCAAGGGGAAGATCGTAGGCGTTCAGACCGACACTCCCGTCCAGAAGGCGCTCTCCAAGGACGGCGACAAGAAGGAACTTGGCGCGACGTTCAAGGAGCTCGTCGTGATGCCGAACTACAACCAGGCCGTCAACGAGCTCAACATGGGCGGAGTCGACGCTGTGGCGATGGACGTCGGCGTCGCGAAGAAGAAGATGGCCGATCTTCCCGGCAAGTTCGAGATGCTCGGCGAGATCGTCATGACCGAGACGTACGGCATCGGATTCAAGAAGGGCAACGTAGCCCTCAAGGACGAGGTCGAGGCGACGCTCAAGGAGATATTCGCGGACGGCACGGGGGCGAACATCGCGGCGAAGTACGGAATCGAACCCAATGCGCTTCTGCTGAAGTAGTTCCGGAAGCGCGGAGATTCGCGTGAAACGCGGCGGGGCGGGATGCTGCCTCGCCGCGTTACTGTTTGACTAGGCGCTTTCTCAGCGCGATTGCGACGGCTTCCGTGCGGTTCGCCGCACCGATCTTGGCGAAGAGGGCGATCATGTGCTCCTTCACCATGTCGACGCTGATGCCGAGCTGGCGCGAGATGTCGCCGTTGGTGAGTCCGCGAACGAGCGACTCGAGAATCTGCGACTGGCGCTGGGAGAGCTGCGGGACTGGCGGGTCGTCGGCGAGGATGCGCTCGATCTCGGCGGAGACGTGGCGCACGCCCTCGGCCGTCTCGCGTATCGCGGCGACGATCTCGTCGAACGGTGCGCTCTTCATTATGGCGCCGATCGCGCCGGCCTCGAGCGCGCGCGCTATGCCGTCCGACGTGCCGAACGTCGTGAGGACTAGCACCTTCGACTCGGGGCGCTTCTTGAGCAGCTCGCGCGTCGTCTCTGCTCCGTCCATGCCGGGCATGGCGAGGTCCATCACGATGGCGTCAGGCGATAGTTTCACGGCCTTCGCGATTGCCGCTTCGCCGCCTGCGGCGTCTCCCACGACGGTGATGTCCGGCTGCGCCCCGAGGAGCGACGCGAGCCCCATGCGGAGCACCGCGTGGTCGTCTACAATGAGAACCTTGACCTTCTTCATGTCCTACACCTCGTCTTTCTCGGCGATCGATACGACCACCCTGATTTTCGTGCCCTTTCCGGGGGCGCTGGTTATCTCCATCCCTCCGTTCAGCTGCTGCGCGCGCTCCTGGATTCCGGCGAGGCCGAAGTGGCCCTGCAGGATGCCGGGCGCGGCGTCGGGGTCGAATCCGCATCCGTTGTCAGTCACGGAGAAGAGGAGCCTGTCTCCGTCCAGCGCGCCGGCGATCTTGACGCGCGTGGCGCCGCCGTGGCGGATCGCGTTGACGGTGAGTTCGCGGACGATTCGCAGGACGGCATGCGCCGTGTTGTCGGAGAGGCGGCGGCGAGGCGCGTCGAAGCGCACGTCCACCCTCTTCGCGCCGACGTGCGGGGTGAGGGTTCGCAGGATCGCCGAGTTCATGTCCGTCTCCTCAAGCGCCCGGCTGCGGAGGTCCCAGAGGCAGTCCCTGAGTCCGTCGCGGCAGGACGCGAGCGTCTTCTCGGCGATGTCGAGGTGGCGCGCGGTCTCCTCGGGCGCGTCCTTCTGCATGCGACGGGCCGCGGCGATCTCCATTGCCGCGCCAGAGACGATCTGGGCGAGCGAGTCGTGGAGCTCGACGGCAAGGCGCGTGCGCTCCTCGGCCTTCAGCGCGGCCTTCGCTCCCTTGAGCTGTGCATGGAGGAGTGCGCGTCCCCTGCGCTCGGCGGTCCTGTTGAGCATGATGTTCCAGACGAGTATCACCACCAGCGCGACGGCGAGCGAGCCGACGGCGGTGAAGAGGCGGCGGACGGTCCACCACGGAGCGCGCGCGACGAGCGTGACGTCGGACGGCTTGCGCACGACGACGGCGCAGTCCTCTACGGACGGGAAGGCGCCCTGCGGATGCCAGCTCGCGATTTCGGCGACGCATGTCCCCGTTATGTCGACGACGGATCCGGCCGTGATGCCCGAAAGCGCCTCTGGGACGGAGCTGAAGTCGACGGTCAGGTCGTATCCGCCGTCTTCTATCGAGATGCGCAGCTCCCCCGGCTTTTCGGACGGCATGCGCGCGACGCGTCCCCTGACGGTGACGGCGCGCCCGTGGTACTTCGCGTCGATCTGACGGCGTCCGTGTCCGTCGGTGAGCAGCTCCTCTGGAGTCATCCGCATCGGCTCGTCCTGGTCCGGAATGTCTGCCTCGGCGGGACGCCACATGGCGCGCGAGAGGTTGAGGTGGTAGATGTCAGTCTCGGGGAGTCCTACGGCATCCACGACGTCGCCGTAGGCGGGGAGGGTGGAAGTATCGGCGAGGATGACGGTGGAGTACTCCTTCTCCCTCCTCACCACGAGCCTGTCCCCGTGCCATACGGCGACGACGCGTCCGCGCACCTTGCGCCGCCTGGAGACGCCCGGCACCGGGATGTAGGTGTCGCGCGCGGTGCCGCCCAGCATCGGAACGTCGAAGGGGTCGGCCGGGGCGGGCCTCGTGATGCGAATGTCTGCCAGCGACACGTGCGAGAGGTTGGCGCTCAGCTTGCGCTTCGTGCTGCCCATCCTGTCGCGGATGCAAAGTCCAGTCACCGAGACGCGGGCGTCGATGTATTTGACCAGGTCGTGCCATTCCACAGACGGCGCAAGGACAGGGACGTAGGCGACCTCCTGGTCGTCTCCGGCGACGACGAAGAAGATGAACCTGATGTCGGTGTCGTCGCGGAAGACATCCGCCACCATTCCCTCGAAGCGGACGAGCCGGTCGAGGTTGTCGTCCGAGCGAAGCTCCCCCGGCCAGACGAGCGCGGGCGGCGGCGGCTCGCCGTGGGAGAGTATCTCCGCCTCCTTCAAGTCGGCGCCGTTGTAGCCGATGTCGTTCATGTGCACGATGCCGCGCGCGCGGATTCTGTCGCCGGTGTGCAGCATCGCCGCGCCGGCGCCCCTCGTGTCCGCGAGGATCGCGCAGGCGTCGCCGTCTGTGACCGCGACGGATCCGCCGAGATCGTCGTCCACCTTCGAGACGACGACTTCGACGTCGAACGTGCCGCTGCTGCGCTCCGTGGCGTATATGGCGCGCTTGAGCGTCGCCACGTCGCGTATGTCGTCCGCCCGACAGGCGACCGCAAGCGCCAACACGGCGGCAAGGATAATCCGTTTCGATGTCATACCGTGTATTTTACCATATTTCCGACACAGAAAGCGGAATGTCTGTTGGGCGCGCAAGAGATATCGGAGCCCCCCCCCCGTTCGTGGGGGGTGCGGCTTCTCGCGCCGTGTGGTAGAATTGTACCGTAAAGTCAATCTCCAGGGAGAGGACAGGGAAAATGTACTTACTGACAGCGGTTGCAATGCTCGCGGCGGCGGTTTCGGCCGACCCCGTGGCCGTCGAAAAGCGCGCGGACGGCGTAACGGTCATGAAGGACCTTTCGCACAAGTGGCGCGGGACGTTCGAGACTCCCGTGATGTGGGAGAACGTCGACCTCACCAACTGCAAGCAGCTCACCGACGGCGTCGAAAGCGGATTCGAGCCCGCATGGACCGTACTCAATCCGCTCGTCAGGAAGGGCGAGGGCTCGAGCGGCGGCATCCAGTACGGCGTCTCCCCCAAGAGCGGCGTGCGGCACATGCGCTATGCGTTCAAGGAGAGCGTGGAAGTCGGCACCGTGTTCAGCGCCCACGGCGGAACGAAACCCTCCGTCCTCAAGCCGGACGCCGCCTTTCCGGGCGATCTCGCCGACGACTCGCAGTGGATCTCGGGCGTGCGCATCCTCGCCGACGGACGCGGCTCGAAGGACGTCGACGAGAAGGAGATTTCGTTCTGGGCGTTCCCCGTCGGAACGAAGACGCGCGCGCTGAGGCTTTCCGAAAACCTCGACGAGACGTCGGGCGCGTCGTGGCAGGGTGGACGCCGCGCCTCGATCGACGGCATCTACGTCTTCCCCGAGCGCGTAGAGGACATCGCGCGCATGGCGTCGTTCAAGGCGACGAGCGACGAGCGCGAACTACCCAAGATGGTCAACCGCAGCATGATCGGATGGGACCGCTGGAACGGCTTCTCCGACAAACCCGTATCCCCGGAGAATCCGCAGGAGATCGTCGCCACCTGGCCGTCCCCCGTCGCGTTCCAGGGCGTCGGCTTCAACATGCCCGGATTCACCGACGTGGAGATCTACGTCTGCACCGCTCCCGCGAAGACCGCGCCGAACGACGCCAAGCCGTCGCAGTGGAAGCTCGTCAAGAAGGTGTCCGGCCTGCGCTGCATGTATCCGCAGTCCTTCACCGCGGCCTGGGTCGACCTCGGCGAGACGGTCGTCACGCGCGGGCTCAAGCTGAAGATCATCGCGCCGATCGTGACGGCGTACGGACGCAAGGAAGGCGTCGTATACGAGTACTGGGAGCATCCGCACGTCGAGGGGTCGTCGGACGGCGGGAAGAAGGTGTTCCTCAACGGACTCTTCGTCCTCGCGAAGTCGCTCGACCCCAAGGTCAAGGAGCTCAAGTCCGCCGCGCGCAAGGCCGAGGCCGCCGCGAAGGCGGAGGCCGTCAAGGGGCTCGTTCCGATCTCGTTTGAAATGCCGTATGACGGATTCGCCACCGTCGTCATTGAGGACGACAAGGGCAACCGCGTCAAGAACCTCGTCTCTGACACGCCGTTCAAGAAGGGCAAGAACACGATCTACTGGGACGCGACGGACGACCTCGGACGCGACCACGACGCGGCGGAGCACGGACTCTACAACGTCCCCGAAAGCCCAGTCGCTCCCGGGACCTACTTCGCGCGCGGACTCACCCACGCGAAGATCACCCCGGTCTACGAGTTCTCCATCTATTCGCCCGGCGATCCGCCTTGGTGCACCGCCGACCACAAGGGCGCCTGGCTCGCCAACCACTCCCAGCCCGTCACCGCCTGCTATCTCCCCGCGCGCGGAAAACGCGAGAAGGGAGTCGTCGCGCTCGGCGCGAACATCACCGAGGGACCGGACGGACTCATCTTCGTCAATCCGGACACGGGCGTCAAGGAGGGCGGCATCAAGTGGATCGGCGGCGCGTGGACCGGCGCCAACTGCCTCGCCGTGGACACGGCGGAGGGACGCTGCGCGCGCCATGACTACTACGTCGGCTCCATCTGCTGGGACGGACACGGCGGATATGAGTTCCGCCTCACCGCGCTCAAGGAGGACGGTAACGAGGAGCGCCTCGCGCTCATGCCGCTCAAGGCGACGGACGAGCACGGCGGAAAGCCGTTCATCACCGGCGGACTCGCCGCGTTCGGCGGCAAGGTCGTCGTCGCGCTTACGCCGCACGACAAGCTCGTCGTCTACGATATGCCCGCGGAGCCGCCGAAGGAGCTTCTGAAGCCGTCGAAGGAAATTCCGCTGACGGCGCCGGGCGGCGTCGCGTTCGGAAGAGACGGAACGCTCTTCGCCGTCGGCGGCGGAAAGGTCGTGAAGGTTGATCTCGCAAGCGGGATGTCCACGCCCGTCGTCGCTTCCGGGCTCGAGGACCCTACGGGACTCGCCGTCGGCGCGGACGGAACGATCTACGTGACGGACCACGGCTCGTCGCAGCAGGTCAAGGTGTTCTCTGCCGACGGACGCCTCCAGCGCGCCATCGGCAAGGCGGGAGCGTGCGCCTCCGGAAAGTACGATCCGCTGCACATGAACCATCCGTGCGGTCTCGCGCTCGACGAGAAGGGCAGGCTCTGGGTTGCGGAGAACGACTTCCTGCCCAAGCGCACCTCGGTGTGGAATCCGAAGACTGGCGCGTTCGAGAGGGCTTTCTACGGTCCGGCGAAGTACGGCGCCGGCGGTACGTTCGACACGCGCGACGATTCGCTGTTCTACTACGACGAGGGCAACGGGCTCATGGAGTTCAAGGTCGACTGGAAGAGCGGAGAGTCGAAACTCGCGAGGGTGCTTCTGCGCGGTGATTCCGACAGCGACGTCCAGCAGTTTGCGACGCCTACAAAGAACTTCGCGCCGCCGCAGCGCACGATCTACCTCCCCGCGACCAACGCCCCCAAGGGCGTCGAGACAGTGAAGGGCGAGGACGGGAAGACGTACAGGAAGCTTCTCTCCAACAGCTTCAACTCTGATCCCGTCGGCGGCGCGCCGGTCGCGGTTCTGTGCGGAATCCGCGACGACAGGCTCGTTCCCGTCGCCGCCGTGGGCCACACGAGCATGAACTCGAGCTACGAGGGCAACTACACACCCGACCTCACCAACGCCGCGTTCAAGGCGAAGTGGGAGGCGCTCAGGGCTGCGGGACACCGCGATAGGCAGGGCTATCCGTATCCGCCCGCGCTCTTCCTCTGGAGCGACCTCGACGAGGACGGGAAGTACTCTCCCGACGAAGTCGAGCTCATCCCTGGAGACGGATGGGGCGTAGCGTTCCAGGACGACGGCTCTATCACCTGCAACGTCCTTATGGACCGCCAGTACTGCCCGTACACGCCGACGAACAATCCGGCGGTGATAATCCGTCCGAGCCGCATCACGCCGTCCGGCATGCCCGTCTACGAGGCGAAGGCGATGAAGACGATTTACATGGGCTCCACGCGCAGTCCGTCCACGGGCGGCAACCAGACGCTCGTCGACGCGGAGGGCAACGCGTTCTCGACCGTCGGGGTATGCCCGCTGCCGAACTACTCCATCACCGGCGGTTCCAACGGAAAACCGACGTGGTCGTATCCGAACCTCTGGCCGGGACTCCACGCGGGCCACACGGCGCCGATTCCCGACACGCCCGGACGCGTCACCGCGGCGACGAGGCTCATGGGCGACTTCATCCGTCCGATCGGCTCCAAGGTGAAGCCCCTCGTCGGCGTCAACGGAAACCACGGCGACTTCTATCTCTTCACGAGCGACGGACTCTTCGCCGCGACCGTGTTCGAGGATGCGCGAAAGGGCAAGCGCTGGGACATGCCGTCCGTGAGGCGCGGAATGGACATGACGGGAATCTCTCCGTGCGACGAGCACTTCTGGCCGACGCTCAACCAGACGAAGCGCGGGACGTACGTCGTCGCGGGCAAGGACTCCTCCAGCGTGGTGAGGCTCGACGGACTCGACACGCTCAGGCCGATCGCGCGCCAGAAGCTCGTCGTAACCGCGAAGACGCTCGACGAGATACAGAAGCGCCGCGACGCCAACGAGGCCGCGCGCAGGCTGCGCGAGGGGACGGGCACGCTCCAGCTCGCGCTCGGCGCCGCGCCGAAGCTCGACGGAGACCTTTCCGACTGGGACGCGGCGACATTCGTCTCCATCGAGAAGCGCGGCGTCGGCGCGTACTTCAACGCCGACAACAAGCCCTACGACATCTCGGGTGCGCTCCGCGCGACGAAGACGGACCTCTACGCCGCGTGGCGCACGGAGGGCGTTAACGCGCTCGCGAAGAACTCGGGCGAGAATCCCGAGTGCCTCTTCAAGACAGGCGGCGCGCTCGACGTCATGCTGTCCGTCGAGGGATACGGCAACATGCGCATCCTCGCCGCGATGGTCGACGGAAAGCCCAAGGCGATGCTGTACATGCCGTCCGTTCCCGGAACACCGCAGGACAAGCGCGTCAAGTTCTCCTCACCCGTGTCGTCGATATTCTTCGACAAGGTCGAGGACATAACGGACAAGGTCGAGCTTGTCGCAGGGAAGGACCAGAAGGGCTGGGAGGCCAACTACGAGCTGCGCATTCCGCTCTCGCTCCTGAAGCTGAAGCCCCTGCGCGGAAAGAAGATGAAGGGCGACATCGGCGTGCTGCGCGGACAGAACGGCGCGACCGTCGCTCGCGTCTACTGGTCCAACAAGGCCACGGCGATCGTCTCCGACGTCCCATCCGAGGCGGCGCTCGCCCCGCAGAACTGGGGCGACATCGAGATGAAGTGACGGCGCGGCACACCCCCCTGACCGTGGGGGTGTCGCCTGTCCCGATATAATGCTACAATGTAGGCACAAGTTCGGGGAACCCAAAAAATGACTTCGACAATGAAAATCAAGACATTGGCATTCATCGCAGCCGCCGTGATGACGGGCGCTCTTTTCGGCGAGACGACGGTCGAAGGAATCGGCGTCACGTCCGACGGATTCATCATCAAGAAGGCCTGCCTTGGCGACTTAGCCAGCGGCGGGCTCGGACAGTTCCCCGACGGCTGCGCGATCCAGTCGATAGAAGATGTGACCAACGCCGTCGAGAAGGGGTATGTGATTTACGATTTCACCCCGCCGATCACGACGAAGGTCGTTGCCGGATACAACGCGGCGAAGACGGGCCGGTTCAACTTCGACGGTTTTGATTCCGCAACGTACCAGCTCGATCCCCTTGCGCCCGCGTGCGGCTATCCCCAGGGAAGGTGGGAGCACTCGAGCGCTCCGTACTACCACGCGACGGGCACGATTGTCGTTCCGGCGGCCGGGAAATGGACCTTCAACGTCGGTGGCAACGAAGGCTCCATCGTGCGCTTTGAAATCGGCGCTGTCGACTTCAGCGCCGAGCGCAGGTACGAGGGCGGAAGCGAAGACATGATCTGCGTCGTCGATTTCCCCGCTGCGGGAGAATACGCGGTCGAGATATGGCAGTACAGTGAGATTGGCGACGCATTTCTCGAGTTTTCCGCCGCGAAGGGCGAGCACGAGAGCTTTGATGCCTCGGCCTTCAACATCGTCGGCGATGCGCTCACCAGCTATGACGTCACATTCAATGTTGCCGGCGGAAGTTTTGTCAACCCGCAGACCGTGAAGGCGGGGCGTGCGGTCAAGCAGCCTGACGATCCGTTCCTGGACGGATATGCCTTCATCGGCTGGACGCTTAACGGCGAATCCTACGACTTCTCTCAGCCTGTAACTTCCGATATGACCCTTTTAGCGACCTGGACGGACAACGTCTCCCCCGAGATCGTCTCTGTCTCCAGTTCCCCCACAAAACCTGTGATTGACGGAACGTCTGTCGAGGTCGCACTTAATGTCACAGCATACGACGCCGATAACGACGCGCTCGCCTACGCGTGGTCGCTCGTTGGCGAGGCGCCCGCGGCATATTCGATAGCCGCCGCCGATTCGCCATCCGCGACCGCCACGATCAACGGACCCGGCACCTTCACGTTCAAGGTCGCCGTGTCCGACGGAACCGCCACGGTCGAGGAGGCGATCGAGGTCGTCGTCGGCATCTCGCCCAACGCGACGGCGTTCTCCTACGCGGGGTGCGAATACGCTGGCAGCCCGATCGGCACACAGGGTACGACGCAGGATCCCGAGCTCGCCGCTTATCACTGGGGTGGGGCCTATCATGACGGATTCAAGGCCGCGTGGCGCTCAACGGCGGCGGGGAACAACAACGAAAACGCGCCTGTTCCCGGACGCAAGGACCTGCTCCTCGACGCGAAGCGTCAGAACGCCTACGGACTCGACGGATACATCTTCCCCGGTACCTGCGGCAACGGCGACGACACGAGGTCCGACAACGTGACTTCGGGCGTCGCCTACGAGGGCGGACTTGTCGTAAGCAACGTCACGGACTACATCCGGTCTGTGGAGTTCGTCGACGTGGGGCTTTCCAACGAGCCCGGCATCTACTGGATCGACGATCCTCGCGAGGAGATATCCGAAGACGTCAAGGACTTCAGGCCCAGCGCGGTTTCCGTTTCCGGGCTGAGCGCCTCGTCGTACAAGACATTTGCCCGCATTCGCTTCAACGGGCACGTGAGGAACCATCCCGTCGTCAGGATAGGCCTGCTCTCGGGCTATGGCGATGGATTCAAGCCGGACTTTGCAAGCGTAGGCGGCGTTTCCCATGCCTGGGAGGGCAGCGACGAGGGCTATGGACACCTCACCTGGATGTTCTTCGACATCACTAACGCGAAGGCCGGCGATGTCGTCGAATGCGCCATCAGCGGCGCTGGTTTCCTGAACATCCACGGAACATGCCGCATCGAGGGCATCGTGATCGACTCCATCGAGAAGAAGAGCGGCTTCGCGATCCGCATCCGCTGACGCGCGACTATATGCTGAATACATGATGTGGCAAGGCCGCCTCGGCCTTGCTGCGTATGTATTCGGCGGATGCTACACTTTCCGACTGTGCGTAAAACAGACGAATATTTTTTTTGTAAACAGACGCCGTTTGCTTGCCTTCCCCGCGCAGCTATGCTACAATTGCGGCGTGAAGTGAGGGAACTTTCATAAACAAGGGAACTTTCATAAACAGGTAAAAAAACGGGGAACAAAAAATGAAAACACTGCGAAAACTCGTACTGGCTGCCGCGGCCGCGGCGGTAGGCGCGTATTCTGCTCTGGCAGCGCCGGACTCGGAGGACAATCCGTCGTTCGTCGTGAAGAACACCGTCAACGGGGATACCGGATACACCGGCGCTGGAGAGGTCGCCGTGGAGACGATGCCCGAGATGGACGGCTATTCGGAATACCAGTTCACGGTCGGTGCGGCGGAGCCCGCGGCAGACGGCTGGAAGGCCTACACGCCTGGGACAGTCCCTGCGGACGTCATCACGTTCGAGCTTCCGCAGACGCTCGACGCAGAAATCTCGGTCACTTGCCATCTCCGCGGCACGGGCAAGACGGACTTCACTGCGACCGACACCATCAAGAGCGCGTACGGCGCGCAGCCTACCGCGTCGGCAAGTGCACTGTCGCTCGTCATTCCGAACACCTACGACGGCGCCAAGGTCTCTGCAGCGCGCCTTGCCTCGCTCAGCACGTCCACCGACAGCCACGGCGGAATCGTCTCCGTGACGGCGGAGGACGCGATTGTCCGCGGCGACACGAATCTCGTTCTCACAGTCACCAACCTCGCCGGCAACTCCGCCACCTGCAATGTCGCGGTGACGACGACGGTCGCGGGAGGGGCGCTTCCGCCTGGACCGTTCCACACGCTCCTCCACCTCGGCGAGGACTTCAACACCGACGATCTCAAACAGGACAGCGGAATCAACCACGACTATCTCGCGAACTTCGGCGGCGAGCTGAACATCCGCCCCTATCCTGGACTGACCTACACGGGGCTGACCACCACCGACACCACGCACACGCCCGGAACGCTCGTCTGGACGGCGGCTTCCATCAGTGGCGAGCAGTGGAAGCCCACCCCCGAACGCGACTACTACCTCAAGTATTACTACATCTACGTCGTTTCGCCTGACGACCGGGACATCAACTGGCGCTATCAAAGCGACGACGATACGTACGTCTACGTCAACGGCAAGCTGCAGTTCAGCACCGGCTATGGCAACGGCACGGCTGCAGGCCATCTCCGGCAGGGCGTCAATTCAATCATGATAAAGTTCCGTGAAGGCGGCGGCGGCGATTACATGTATCTCGCGCCGCAGTCGACATCCAATCAGACGTTCGACGACCTCACGTACCGTCTCGACCCTGGTCTCCTCATCGTAGATTCCACTACGGGAATCGAGGAGCTTTCGTCCGGACAGGCCCTGCTCAAGGCCATTCCGCGCGTCGGAGGCTACACGAAGTACCAGGTGTTCCAGGACAACGAGGAGGGCACAGTCGAGCCTGACGCGAACAACTGGATCGCGTACGATCCTGACGCACTCAGCACGGCGTCGTTCGGCTACACTCCCCCGGCGAATTTCGGCGACCCCGTGTTCTTCTCTGTCGTCCTTTCCAACGACGACGGAACCGACACGAAGCGCGAGACGGTGAGGATTGCGACCTCCAACACCTTCGGCTCGATGACGGTCGAACCTTTCGACGTGTCGGTCAAGGTCGGCGGCACGACTGACGTAACCAGCGGCAACGGCGTTGCGGTGGTGAGCTACGGAATGAGCGCCGACGCGCTGAACGCCAGCGAGACGTTCAACATCGCAGAGGACGGCACGTTCAGCGGAGAGATCGACGGACTCAAGGAGGGGACCGAATATTTCTACGCGGTAGAAATCCGCACGGGAAGCGTTCCGACGGGATACGGCTCCGGAAAGTTCCGCACACTTGAGTTCGAGACATACGGCAACTGCGCGGTCGTCAACGGATCCGCCTCTGCCGACGGAGACAGCGCGGTCATCTCCTTCACGAGCAACGGACGCATCCGCTTCTCCAACACTGTCCGCGCCGACATCCTTCTCGTCGGCGGCGGTGGCGGCGGTGGTGAAGGCGGATACTTCGGCGGTGGCGGCGGCGGAGCCGGCGGCGTCATCTACCAGCAGAGCGTCTTTATCGCAGCCGGACAGTACGATGTCATCGTCGGAAAGGGCGGCGCGGAAAACATGAAGGGCACTGACACCCTCTTCGCCGGACGCCACGCCTTCGGCGGCGGCGCAGGAAACCACGGATTCAGTGACGCCAACGCGGAATGCGACGGCGCCAGTGGCGGCGGCGCGTCGGCCGTAAGCGACTACGCCAACCGCTATTCCGGAACAGGCACCGAGGGCATGGGCCATAACGGCGGAAGCTGCCTTCGCGACACGCTGCTCGCCGACTATGCGGCAGGCAAGATAGAGAGCAATGTCGTAAAGAACGGACAGGGCGACAATACCAATGCCGGCGGCGGCGGCGGCGGCGCAGGGGCGCCTGGCGGCGGCGGAACTTACACCGTCGGCGAATACAGGACCGAAGGCGGAGTAAACATCCTGTTCACGCAAGACTATTACGCCGGAGTCGGCGGAGACGGAATCGCCTGCTCGATCACCGGCGAGGAACTCTGGTATGGCGGCGGCGGCGGTGGCGGAAATGGCGGCTGGTACCGCACTGGACTGCTCGCCGCAGGCGGCAAGGGCGGCGGCGGCAAGGGCGGTGCTGTTGGGGACACTGATAAAATTGACGGCGAACCCGGCGTCAACGGAACCGGCGGCGGCGGCGGCGGCGGCGGAAGCAGGCATTCTGATATAGCCTCTAAGGGCGGACGCGGCGGCGACGGCATCGTGATCATCCGCTTCGTGCAGACCTTTGCGGACGACTCCAAGGCGGCGACTGGCGGCAACACCGTCGTCAAGGACAGGGCGAACGGATGGATGATTCACACGTTCACAGAAGACGGGACGTTCGAGATTCCGAACTCCACGTATGTCGACGTCCTGCTTGTCGGCGGCGGCGGCGGCGGCGGCAACGGATACGGTGCGGGCGGCGGCGGCGGCGCGGGCGGAATGCTCGTCCTTGAGCATGTGACGCTCCTCGCCGGAAAGCACCCCGTCACCGTGGGCGCGGGTGGCCGCGGCGGCATCAGAGATCGTGAAGACGGAGAAGACGGCGGCAACACGGTCTTCAACGGAAGAACGGCTGTCGGCGGCGGCGGCGGCGGCGGAATCTGGAACGGAAAGGGCCGTGACGGCGGTTCCGGCGGCGGCGCTTTCTTCTCTGAGCAATGGCAGCGCGACAATGCCGGTGGTCTCGGCACTGCGGGGCAGGGCCACGACGGCGGCTCCAATACCTTTGCCGGCACAAAGGAAGGCGAAAATGTAACCTATGCGAATTCCGACTACTTCGGTGCAGGCGGCGGCGGTGCAGGCGAGGCAGGTGTATCCGCCTCCAATGACGGCCCTGGCAAGGGCGGCGACGGCCTTATGTGCGACTTCTCCGGCGAGGAGAAGTGGTACGCAGGCGGCGGCGCGGGCGGCGGCAACGGCAATGTCGGCTGGACCATCGCCACTGAAGGCGGCAAGGGCGGCGGCGGAAAGAGCGGCCATTGGCCGAATGGAGCGTCGACCACGTACGAATCCGACAACGAGGCGTTCGTCGGCCATGCCGAGAATGGAACCGGCGGCGGCGGCGGCGGCGGTGCAAGGTGGGGCAACGGCAATAACCAGGGTCCCGGCGGCAACGGCGGCAGCGGCATCGTGATCATCCGCTACAAGCTGCGTCGCACGGCGTTTACGGTGAAGATCAGGTAACGCCGAAGTCACATAGAAAGCAGCCCCGCCCGGATACCGGACGGGGCTGCTTTCTTTTAGTGCCTGGGGCTGGAGTAGTCCTAGTCCTAACTGCGTTTGCGACCGCGCCAGAGGGCGAGGAAACAGACGAGAAGGACGGAAGCCGCGAGCCAAGCTGCGATTGGCTCCGCGGCGCTTCCGAACAGATGCGCCGCGCCCGGCGCGAACATCTTTCCGAACGCCTTGAACGCGGGCTTGAAGACGTGGCACATGTAGGCCATGAGCGAGGTCTGTCCGAAAAGAAGCACGAGCCAGGTTCCCCTGCGGAAGCGCAGAACGTCCGCGATGAAATAGAGCGCGGCGAGAAGGAGCATGCACCATCCCATCGCCTGAGCCGTGAAGGTCACGGTGTAGATGTGCTTGATCGCCGGTATAAGCGGCGAGGCGACCCATCCGAACGCGAGAAGCCCCGCGCCGAGAGCCGAGAGCCGCGCGAGGCGCTTGGTCTGCGGAGCGGATTCGTCCATGACGATGTCCGTCGCCGCCATTCCGCATAGCGTCATCACGCCGAACATCGGAATCGTCGCCCACCAGGAGTAGCCTGGGTCGACCATCTCCAGCGCCTTCGATCCCTCGGGGGTGATTAGCGGAAGTATCCAGCGCTCGAGGCGCGTCGCGGCGTTCCCGTCGATCGTGTAGTCGCCGCAGAAGTGGAGGAAGACGGTGTATGCCGCGGCAAGGACGAAGGGCGCGGCGATCCGGACGCGCTTCGAGGGAATCGCCAGCACGATGGCGGCGACGATGTATCCGGCGGCGATGGCCTGGAGCGTGTTGTTGAAGGGGTTGATGAGCATTATGTCCATCGAGAGGAGACGTCCCTGTGCGACCATGCCGAGAATCCACAGCACGGCTACGCGCGTAAGGACGTGCCGCCAGTAGGGGATTCCCGCTCGTCCGTTCGTCTTGCGTTTCTCGAGCGCGAAGGGCACCGCTGAGCCGCACATGAAGATGAAGAGCGGCATGATGAGGTCCCAGAGGGTGAATCCGCCCCAGTTGTGGTGGAACTGCCCCATCACGCAGCCGGGAAGGGCCCAGGCCGAGTTGATTGCTGTAAACATCGGACCGATGACAACAAGCAGGAGCATGTCGAGTCCGCGCAGCAGGTCGAGGGAGTAAAGTCTTTCGGATTTCATGCCGTCATTATACCACAATTCGGAATTATGTGCTATAATGATGATGCCTGGCACATTCAATTGAAAGGAATGGCGGTATGAGGAACTTGATTTCCATCTGCATGGCGGCGCTTGCGGCATGGGGCGCGTTCGGAGAGGTTTCGCTTCTCGGAACCTGCCCCGCCGAGGATTCCTCGACGGCGCTTCGCATCGTCTGGCATTCGGACAGCCCGCAGTGTGAACTGCGATTTGGCCCTGATGGCGGCGATGCGCAGGCCGTCGTTGCGGAGAAGACTAAGACGCCTGTCGAGTACACGGGAAAGACCGACTACTGGCTGTACAGGGCGGAAGTCAATTCGCTCGAGCCCGGCGCGCGGTACGCATATGAGGTGCGCGGGCCGGACGGAGAGTCCGTCTCGCGATCGGCAAGGACGGCGCCAAAAGACGGAGGCTTTGAATTCCTGTGGATCGGCGACATCCATTCGACGCCGTCGCATCCGAAGAAGATAAAGTCCGTCGACCGTCTTCTCTCGTACGCCGAGGAGATGTCCGCGAAGCGCGGCGGCATTTCGTTCGTTCTCTGCACGGGCGACGCGGTGAAGCACGGACAGACCTATGACTGCTGGAGGGAGTGGGACCGTTCGCGCGTTATGCGGGACTACATGGTGGCGATGATTCCGGGGAACAAGGAATACTACCGCTCCGAAGGCAGGACGCGCTGGCACGACAGGTGGTTCGCGTCCGCGCGGAACAATCCGGAGAACGGCGCGCCCGGCCTCGCGGGGACATACTGGTTCCTTTACGGCGGGGTGCTGTTTGTCGGAATCGACACGCTCGCGGAGGAGGGGAAGGAGATGGACGACGACGTTCGCCACAGCGCGGACCAGCGTCAGCGCGAGTGGCTTGTGCGCGTCGTCGGGGCGCAGAAGGGCCGCTACAGGTTCCTCGTCGTGTTCCAGCACTACCCGTATTTCGAGAATGGCGGTCCGTGCAGCTATGGGCGGTACGGATTCTGGCGCGGCACATTCGACGCGCTCGGCGTGGACTTCGCTCTTTCCGGGGACGCGCACGCGTATGTGAGGACGCATCCGCTCCGCGATGGGAAGATGGACGCCGCCGGGACGGTCTATGTTGTCTGTCCGGAAATCGACTCGCACATGGAGGAGCCACGGCTTGGTGACGGATACGGGGTGGTTGCCGTCTCAGACGCCAACGAATCGTCCTGCGGCGCCTGCCTTTTCTCCGTGTCCGGGGAGGAGATGACGATGCGCTACATCTCCCCGGCGGGCGTTGTCCGCGACACCGTCAGCGCCAGGCCGCGTCAAGTCCGCCGCGATGCCCAAGGGGGTCCGTCGCTCCGCGACGGACCATGAGAAGCTGCTGAAGTGGGATTCTCAAGAGCCTCGACATTGTTCCGCCGCGGAGCGGCGGAACCCCCTGGGCAACAGCGCACGACGGAACATCCGAAACCCTTTCACATCATATTGTCTGTTTCGCTCGCAACGGAGGATTTGAGAATGCCTCGTTTTTTTAAGATCGGTCCATTTCACGAAGATAAATAATTCCGTATTGCGCGGGAACATTAGGTGTGGTATAATTTAGTTGGAAAAACGGGAATACACCCCCGAAAGTCCAAATAGGAGGTACTACAAAATGAATGCCACTGACTGTTCCTTCACGGCCTCACGGGCAGTGAGGTTCTTCGTTGCTATCGCCGCCGCCTGTACGGCGCTGTGCGCA